>NZ_JBHVKN010000100.1:0-17581 GCF_042798075.1 Nocardioides sp. NPDC057772 | reverse complement strand
ATCGCCCGTGGCTTCCGCAACCTGGACCACTACCGACTCAGGATGCTCCTCATCGCCGGCGGCCTACGCCACCCCCACCTCAGGTAGGAAGAGCCGTCAATCGGCTCACGGCAGATGTCGAACGCCTCAACGGGCTAGTGCAGGAGACGGAGAACGAGCGGTCAGTCACGGTTTCGGGCTTAGAAGCCCGACTCGCCGAGCTTGACACTCAGGTTCAGCAGACGAGCGGTCAGGTCAACGCACTGACCTCTGAGCTTCGAACGCAGATCGATCAACAGCGTGCCGCATTCGCGGCGGAGGCGGATGCTCGCGTGAAGAGTTTTGCTGATGAGGTGGCATCGAGGGAAGCATCTGCAAAAGAAACCTTTGCGGCGAACACGCAATCGGCGCAGGACGAGCATGAGGCTCAGCTTCAGCGCGGGGGCGATCTGGTGAAGGAGCTCGAGGCGTTTAAGGTGACGTCAGAAAGTCTCGTTGACGACACAAGTCGCAATGCCATTGCTGGTGACTACGGCGCTTGGGCAAAGACCCAAGGAGCAGCTGCGGCGCGGTGGACCGCCGCTACGGTTGTACTGGGTATCGCGACCGCTGGCGTCCTGTTCTACCTTCTCCGTGGTGGTTCGGATGACTCGCTTACATTTACGCTCTATAAGACTGGCATATCTGTTGTGATGTTGATCGTCGCTGGATACTGCGCGAGCCAGGCTGCGGAGCACAGGAAAGAGGAGCGGACCGCTAAGCGTCTTCACTTGGACCTTGCTGCTCTGGAGCCATTCTTGAAGCAGGTGAATGACCCTGAGGACCTTCGGACTCAGGTAGCATTGCGCGTTTTTGCTCCATCGGATCCGGCGGTGAGCGACTCGAAGACTCGGTCGATTACGTTCGGACGAGGACTCTCGGTTGACCAGCTGGTCCATCTTGTGGAGGTACTCAAGAGCGGACCTCCGGGAGGTGCGCCGTAGAGGCGAGGGGTGCGCTCACCGAACGGCATGCCCAATGAAGCTGCATCGGTCTAGTGCCGCGTGGCGCAAATCTCTAGAGGGTTGAGTAGGGCCAACCATCCAAACTTCAAATTCGCGCCGCTAGAGTATGCGCCAACGCGCTCACATGGTCACGAGTGCCAGAGCTGTTCCCACTCGCTTGGGTTGACGCTTATCAGTTCCGGAACGTCGCGGCCACGCAAGACGACACTCAGCGCCGTGTCGCCGAGCAGAGTCGCAAACACTCTGGTCGTGACCGGTCCTGACGAGAAGTCACGGGCAAGAAACTCTGCCGTGCGGCCGTCAACTAGCAGATCGACCTTTCGCCAGGGATCCACGTGTTTGTGAAGGAGCTTCAGCTCCGTTTCAACCTGATCCTCCGCGAGACCGATCTCAGGAATGCTCAACAGAGACGTGCGAGCCGCGAACGTTATCGGGCTGTAGTCGGATCCTCCGAGCTGCTCTGCATACGAGCCGACCATTAGTGTCGGCTCGCCTTCTGGAGTGTGGCTGCGACTAGAGACGACCACCTCCTCCAGTGGCGCTGCCTTCGGAAGGGCAGGGTTCCACAGCAGTAGTCGAGTATCGCCGAGAGGTCCTGCTGGACGATATACAGAGAATTCAGGGGTACGCATCGGATCTGGAGCCGCCTCAACGCTGACTGGTGCTCGAGCAGAGGGTAGTGGTGTTTTCATCGTCTGTGATGGTGATGACCATGTACCAATTTCTCCTCACAGTGAACGCGTGGCTAAATCCTCTGTAGCGCGACAGGTTATAGGCGCCAGAGTGCTGACTGGTTCCGTTGCTGTTGAGGATGTTCACCCACAGTAGTCCGTACGTTCGGGGGCCGAGATTCGCCCGAACTGAGTCGCTGGACGCAGTGATGCGGACCTCGCTCCGACTGAGAACCCACCAACCGAATCCCGTGCAATCCGTGAACGGCCTCTGGATCGTAGCGTCCGATGCGGGGACTACTGATGTGGCGGAGCTGGGCGGAGTTGCAAGCCCTAAGACCGCGACCATGACGACGAAAGCACTTGCAATGGAGCCGAGCATTTGCTTCATCCGAGATCGTCCTTTTCCTTGTGTATCGTGAATCCATGGATCACGGCGTTGAGGACATGAAGTAATGGCCATTGGAAATTCGGTCTAAGCAAATTATGTAGAAGAATCATCGAGTTCGAAATAATCCCTGATCCACATCGTTCTTGAACCGCAAACACTGGGCATGGGAACCTGTAATCGCTCCAGCAGCAAACATCGAACTCTAAGTAAAGATGCTAGGCGGATGGGTTCGGCATGTCAACGGAATCGACAGCCAAGGGCTCGACCTCTCGCGCGGCACGTTGAAGTCGACGAGCAACGCCGCCACAACGCCTCCATCACTTGACCCCCGAGGGTTTCCACCGTCGAGGCTCGGGTCCAACGCTCGAGCTCTTCACGACCACCGCGACGCAGCACGATCCCGGGGCGGTTCGCCATGCACCGCTCATTCCAAGTACTCAACCCTCTAGAGACTTACCCCACGGGACACTAGGTCTCGGCGCGGCCTGACGAAGTGCCTGACAACGGTGTGGGTCGAAACGGGACATCTCTGGACGTACATGGACGGTCGATCTAGGCGTCCGGTGACCGGCAATGTGGCCCGGGATTCCTTCACACCGAAGGGGTCACTGGTTCGAACCCAGTATCACGCACGGCTTCGAAAAGGCCCTCTGACCTGCATCAATGCAGATCTGATGGCCTTCGAAATTTCCTTCTGCATCGGATATGCATCGGATCTCTGTGCCTCGAATGAGGGCATCCGAGCCGGTGACGTCATCGCGGCCGGGCGCTGGGGATCCTGCGGCAGCTCTCGTCGAGGTCCTCGACGCGGACCCGGATGAGGCGTGGCCCGATGCGGTACGCGGGCAAGGTCCCGTCGGAGATCCGGCGCCTGACCGTCTTCACGGACTGGTTGAGAATCGCGGCCGCTTGGGCGATGGTGACGTACTTGCTTGTAGTCCCGAATGATGAGTTCATCGCTGACTCCTGTCGAGGTCGTCGTTGATCGAGCTCGGTGCTCGGGACATAGGTGTGCAGGCGGCGCCATCAAGTAGCACATGCCTTGCACGGGCCCATGGCGCGTGCGCTGGCGGGCGTCAGGCCTGCGGTCGATGGGAACGGACCTCGACGCGCAAGAGGTCAAGGAAGATCTCCTCGACGGAGTCTTCCTCCTCGTACACGTCGACGTTCTCGTCCTCGAAGACGAGAAGGCAGCCGCGGATACCTTCGATGAGGTCCTCGAGAAGATCCTGTGCCGGTCGACGCGGGTCGAGCAGGCACAGGCGGACCCTGACCTGCGAGAGGTCGTCGCCCGCGTACTCGGCCACCCGGTTCAGTGTGCGAAGAAGGTCGGACGGGTGGTCGAGTGATCCCCGGGCCACAGCGTTAGTTTCGCGGAGCAGGCGGGTCACAAGCGTCTGAGCACCCTCGCCAGCCTCCAGAGCGCTGATGATCGCTGTCATCGTTTCGACGGGCATCGCCTCGATGGCGTCGGCCTCGATCACGACGGACCTTGGTGATTCGTAGGCGCAGTCGGTGGCCACGACGCGCGCTGCAGCATGAAGCCACTCGGCGGCTGCCACCGCGGCTGCTGCCGGCTCGAAGACCTCGAACAGTTCCCTGCTGCCGAGAGGGTTCACTTCGAGCGCACGGTGCACTTCCTCTACCTGGGTGGGTGAGGCCTCCGCTCTGGTCAGCGTCGCCGCTTGGGCTGCTCGGCCGGACATGTCCCCGAGCACTGCGCGACGCACCGCGTCGATCTCGCGGTCGACGTCCTCGGTCACCACTGCGAGCAGGTTCGGATCCTCTACGGCGTGCAGCGCACGGCCTACAGCGTGAGCATTTTCGATGACGGGGTTGTAGTAAGTGAGCATCATCCCGGCGTCGTCGGGACGGTTGGGCGAGGAGATACTTGCTCTGACCTCGTCGATAGCGCTCTCGTGCTTCTCCCGCCGCCAGTGTTCGTCTGGGTCGTGCGCGTCTACTGCCGCGGACGACGGTTCGGAGTACGTCGTCCAGAGAGCCTTGGCGAGTTGGGTGAGTGCCCTGGTGACGAGGGAGAGGTCGCCGGCGTCGAGCTGACTGAACTCTCCCAGAATCATGGCTCGGTCGGATCGCCCCGTTGGCCAGGTGACCAGCAGGTGGCCGTCTTCTGTAAGCGCATAGCGTGACATTCGTTCCCCTGGGATCCAAGCGTTGACGATGTGAAGGTGCCGATGTGAAGGTGCGTACGGGACACCTTGGAGTATCGACGGTGCGGAACGCTGGCGCGCGACGTCGCATGAACCGAAGCTCGCAGATTCAAATCCTGTCAGCCAGGAACCCATACTCGGGGTCGCCTTGGAGGCGTCGTCCGACACCAATCGGTAGCGGCCTGATCGCGTTTGGGCGACGTTCGTGCCGGTGATCGAGATCTGCGTCGACGCCGCTCCCCGTGCCCACCGCGGTCAGGTCGTCTTGTGGCTGGTGGCTGGGATGACTCGGCGGGCATCGTTTGCCGGCGTCAGGATGGCGCCGTCGACGGACTCACTCGTAGTCGAGGAGTCGACCATCCGAGCCCACGTCAAACGCACTGGTCACCGCGAGCGCTCGACGATCAGGTTGGCCAGCTGGTGAGGGGCCGTGATCATGGGCCAGTGGCCGGCATCGAGTGAGACGACGTCCATCAACTCGAGTGCAATAGGGGGCACCTTGACAGTGTCTCGTCGGAGATCCACGAAGGTTGGTGGGGTCACGAACGCATCCCAGCTGAACGAAGGATCCGCCTTGTCTTCGTAGGTGGCGATGGGATGGGGGCTCGTCACCGCCTTGAACTGGGCGAGCAAGTCTCCGTTCAGACCGTGATCACCCCACCTATCCAGCTGCGTCCTGGTGAGCACGGGGATCGCCACTCCGTCGAACTTGAGCGACAACTTCCTCAGGTAGGCCGCGCCGCGGCCGAAGTCGTCGAAGATGGACCGACCGGCGACCGGCAGATTCGCGCCCAGGAGGATCGTGGAGACCGTCTCGCGTGACTTCTGCGGCAGCCGCGCCACGGCCAGCGCCGTGGGAACACCGGCATAAGAGTGTGCGACGAGCAGGCTGGGGCCCTGGGTGGCCTCCAGCGCCTCGACGACATCTCGTACGTGTGCGTCGAGGGTGGCTTCTTCGCTGTGGCGGTCTCCGAGTCCGGTCAGCTCAACGGCCGACGCGTGGATTCCGCGCGCGGTGAGTAGGCCTTGCACGGGTTCCCATACCTTCGCGGCAAGGAAGGACCCAGGAACCAGGACAGCCTCAGTCACGATGGCCCTCGAAGAAGGCAACGGCACCCCGGGTCCTCACGGAATACCTCTCGAAACGATCGGCCAGGATCGATTCGAGGCTCTGCACATCGTCCTGACGGTTGTGGAACGATCCCGCGTCGTTGTACTTCTCCATCATCCACGATCCTGCCCGCCCGAGGCCGTGGTTCTTTCCAAGTACGGTGCACCCGAACAGCACCCCGGCCGGGCCCAGATTCGGGATCAGGTTGTCGAACACCACTGCCTTGTCCTTCATCGTGCCGGGTAGACAATGCAACACGTTCTGGATGGCGATGGACTCGAACACTTCATCGGTCTGAAGCGGCATGAGCGCGTCCTGCACCATGGTTCGGGGCCGGTACCGGATGATCCGCTTCTCGGTGGTGCGCAGGACGAGTTCGTTCAGGTCTGCGACGACGATGTCCGGGTGCTCGACCGGGTAGGTCGCCTTGTCGAGGAAGAAGCCAGTCCCGGGCCCGATGTCGAGGTGCTTGCCCCGCACGTTGTCGTTGAAGAACTGCAGCATGGTTCCTCGTGAGCAGCGCCACGCGATGGGGCACACCATCCCGAGCGCGATCGGATCGTAGATCCTGAGCACAGGCTTGGTGTACATGCTGGCATCGCCGCTGAGCGAGTGGTCGTTGTCCAACTGGTCGGTCATCTGATCTTCTCCCATGCTGGGTGCTTGCTTTATCGGTCTGGATCGACGCCGTGCTCGGCAAGGCGCGCGTGGAACTCGGCTGGTGTCGTGACCCCGGCCACGGCTGAGGCGTACAGGTCACACAGCTTTGGGCTCGGAGCGATCGCCTCGAGCATTGCTCTACGAGCCGGATCCAGCTGCAATCGGGCGATGGCCAACGTCGAGTAGTAACGAGCCAGAGACTCGTCGTCGCGCTTGCGTTCGAAGTCTGTGGTGGCCTGGTCGACTCGGTCAGGGTCGTCGATGGGGACCTGGGCCAGCTCGCCAGCGAGCATGGCCGACTGCACCAGGGCGTCGGTGATTCCTTGAGCGGTCAACGAATCCTTGTGGTGTCCGGCATCCCCAATCAGGGCCCACCCCGGACCTGATGCGGCGCGGTAATAGTTGCGCTGGTCACCCATCCCGATGAGTCGATCGGCCTGCCTCGCGTCCATGACTTTTGCATACAGACCGGCGTCCACCTCGGCGAGGGTCTGGCGGAAGGCGGCCTGGGGATTGGCCTTCGCGGTGGTGAACTCGCCTTGGGGCAGATACGCGGCGACCAGGTGCGCACCGGCGGTGGGGATCACTCCGACCCAGCGCCGCCCGCCTTGGAACTGGGAGAACGGATCGTCCAACCCTTCGAAGAACCCGTAGTAGCAAATCGAGGCCTTGGGTCGTTCCAGGTAGGTGCGGGATTGCACCTTCTGGGCGACCGTTGAACGCAGCCCGTCTGCCCCCACCACCAGATGAGCCCCCAACAGCTGATCGCCTTCGGAGGTGCGGAAGCAGATCCCCGTGATTCGATCCTCGTCAGCGAGCAGGCCGGTCGCGCGGGCTTCATGGACAACGGTCGCGCCAGCGGCCTCTGCTTGCGAGCACAGCAACTCATCCAGGTCCGAGCGACGGGGGGCATAGGCGACGTTGCCGTCACCGCACACCGGCCCCCGGCCCTGCAGTTCCACGCCCTCGGCGCGGAACGTGAGCGTGTCCATAGCCGGCGCTCCCGCCAACGTGTCGCCCATCGGAACCCCGAGGTTTCGAAGCTGCTGTACTCCCGGCTGGTGGATGTACAAGGTTGAGAGCTTGTCGCTTCCGCGCTTGGCGCGGTCGATGACCACCACTGACAAGCCTGCGCGGGCCAGATGTATGGCGAGGCTGGCGCCGGCACAGCGCGCACCGACGATTGCTACATCGACCTGATCTGAGTATCTACTACCGGCCACCCGGGAAGCGTGGATGGAGCAGGTTAGGCAACGGTAAGCCGTTCACGCTCAGCCTTGCCCATTCCTTACTCGACCGTGTGACCGTCGGTGCGTTGTCGAGGAGGAGTCATGGCAGAGAGCCTACGAAAGCGATTGGAAGAGCGTGCCCGGCGAGCCCGATCGCAGGCACAGCACTCTGATACACACATTCGACCAGGCGCCCCTGGAACGCGCGCTCCGGCCACTGTTGCACAGCAAGGATTGTGGGTGGCCAACGAGCTCAGCGGGAACGTTGCATTCACGGTCCCCGTGCTCCACGACGTGGAGGGGCCGCTGGACGTGGGGGTGCTCGACCGAGCGCTGGCGGCGATGGTGGAACGGCACGTCGCATTCCGCACGACCTTCACCGACGCTGATGGCGACCTGACTCAGGTCTTGCAGCCAGCGCCGGCCTCTGTGCTCACGGTCAGGTCGTTGGCAGAGTCCAAAGCTGAACTGCGTGAGGTGCAGGCCGAGAGCATCATCGCTGCCGAGATCGCGACCAGCTTCGACCTCACCGAGGATCTTCCGTTCCGGGCGACGTTGATCTCGCTCGGTCCCATGCGACACAAACTGTTGCTGACGATCCATCACATCGCGTGTGACCAGTGGTCCATGGGCATCTTCGCCAGCGAGTTGGCCACAACCTATGCCGCTCTTCTTCGCGGTGACGAGCCGCGACTTCGGCCCATAGCGGTCGACTACTTGAACTTGGGCAACCTCGAGGCGGGCAGCGGCGACGGTGACGGAGTCGCGCACTTCGTGTCGCGCGCCCAGGGGAAAGCGGCGTTGCGTTTCGTGCCGGACAAGCAGCGGCCAGCGCAGAGTTCGTTCGGCGGTGACGAGCGAGCTCTCTGGTTGGGGGGTGCACGGACCCGAGCGATCCAGGACTGCGCTCGCACGTTGAGCGCTTCGCCATTCATCGTCACCTTGGCAGCGTTCCTGGTGCTGGCTCGGGTGCACGGTGGCGAGGACGAGTTCGTGTTCGGCACAAGTGCCGCGGGCCGCGATTCCGAAGAACTGGCCGGGCTCATCGGATTCTTCGTCAGGACGTTGGTCCTGGACGCTGAGGTGCCGGCACAGATGAGTTTCGCTGAGCTGGTGGAGCAGGTGAAGGACACCGTCAGCCAGGCCCAGGAGCGAGCGAACGCGCCGTTCGACGAGGTCGTGACGCGCCTGGGTCTCAGCGGTGACGGAACAGGGAAGGCGCTGACAGCGGTGTTGTTCCAGCAGGACAACACCCCCGGGAGCGCCTTCGCATTCGAAGGGTGTACGACCACGTTGGACGACAACGTGAACTCCCATGCTGCGAAGTACGAGCTGTTGATCAGTGTCCGGAACCAGGCCAGCGACACCCGGATACACATCCAGTACGACACCGACTTGTTCACCTCCAGCCGAGTCGAGGCCCTGCTGTCCGCGATCGACCGCTGCCTGAAAGTCGCCTGCGAGGACCCGTCGCGGGCCATCGGCGAGCTACCCACCATCAGCCACGCCGAAGCACAGTCGCTGGCCGCCATCAACGCGACCGACGAGGAATTCTCTGGCGCCGAGACCCTGCACGACCTGGTGCTGGCGCAGGCTGAGACCCGCCCCGACGCCCCGGCCCTTCTTCTGCCCGGCGGTGTCGTCGTCACCTATAAGGAACTCATCACGGATGCGACCGCGGTCGCTGCTCGGCTGGTCAAGGAAGGGGCGTGCCCCTCGAAGACGGTCCTGGTCGCGCTTCCTCCCGGCCGGGAGTATCTCGTCGCCTGCTTGGCCACTTCGATGACAGGAGCAGCCTTCGTTCCGGTGGCGTACGACATGGCCGCCGAGCGCCTCGACCAGATCCGGGAGGCTGCCCAGCCCGTTGCAGAGTTCACCAGCGCGGAGGTCGTTGAGTCGTGGGTATACCAGGGCGGAGGAGCGGGGTTCGAACCTTGCGCCGTCGAACCTGATGCCCATGCGTACATCATCTTCACCTCCGGTTCGACCGGGGTGCCCAAGGGAGTGCAGATTCGCCATCGCGGCATCGTGAACAACCTCAACGACCTTGCCGCGCGTCTTGACCTCACCAGCGAGGACCGATGCCTGGCGATCTCTTCCACCGGTTTCGACATGTCGATCTTCGAGGGCTTTGGCATCCTCAGCGCCGGCGGGGCATCGGTGATCCTGGATCCCGAGTTCCGGCGTGACCCGTCCCACTGGCTCGAGCGGGCGGCCGACGAACGGGCTACGGTCTGGAACTCGGCACCCGCTCTGCTGGGGGCCTTCCTCGACGAGCTCGAACAAGACACGAGCCAGGAACCTCCTCCGCTTCGTGCGGCCGTGCTGGGTGGCGACTGGGCACCCTTGTCGATGCCGGCACGGTGGTGGGCGTTCTTCGGTGATGCCACGTTCGATGTCCTCGGGGGTGCCACAGAGGCCTCGATCCATTCGACCTACACCCGCGTCACCGAGGTCGACCCGACGTGGAACGCGGTTCCTTACGGTCGCCCAATGGCCAATCAGAAGAGCATCGTCGTCGACGAGCAGGGCCGACTGTGTCCCATCGGTGTCCCCGGACGACTCTTGCTGGGTGGCGTGGGGTTGGCCTCCGGGTACTTGGGCGCCGAGGGCCTGACGCAGGAGAAGTTCCAGGCGCGCGAGGACGGAGAGGTTTGGTACGACACCGGCGACATCGCTCGATGGAACAACCAGCTGACGCTGGAACTGCTGGGTCGCCGCGATTTCCTGATCAAGCTGGCTGGGCTCCGGATCGAACCGGGCGACGTCGAAGCCGCGGTCGTCAAGTCCGGGCAGGTCACCTCCGCGGTCGTGTTTTCCGTGGCAGACCCGGACGAGCGGCTGGTGGCAGTCCTCGAGTCCGAGCAGCGACCAGACATGCGGGCGGTCAGGCAGAAGCTGGTCGCGGAGCTGCCCTCATACATGATTCCGTCGGAGTTTCGGTGGGTGACGGCGATGCCTCTCAACGCAAGCGGGAAGCTGGACCGCGGTCAGGTACGCGTTCTGTTCGACACGGCAGAGAAACTCACCGCCTCGGCGCAGCAGGTGCCTCTTGGAACCGAACGTGAGGCTCACATCGCGGAGGTGTGGGCGGCCGTGTTGTCCACACCGGTGGAGAGCGCCGTGGACGACTTCTTCCTTCTGGGGGGCGACTCCTTCAAGGCGGTGAAGGCGGCCCGCCTCATCGACCCGGACCTGCCCACCGTCGCGCTGTTCCGATACCCCACGGTGCGAGAGTTGGCGAACTACCTTGACTCCGATGGCTCCACCAACCACCTCAACCGATTGGTACGTCTGTCCGGCGGCGACACGGCTGCGAAGGTTCGCTTGGTGTGCGTGCCCTACGGCGGGGGGAACGCGATCGCCTATCAGCCGTTGGCCGACCAGCTCGGTGACGCCGTGGAGATCTTGTCTGTGAACCTGCCGGGCCACGATCTGGCAGACGGGTCCGCCATGAAGCCCATCAGCCAGGTGGCTGACGAGGTGGTCGAGGAGCTCAGGCAACTGCCGGCGATGCCTACGGCTGTGTACGCACAGTGCGCCGGTTGCGCGACCGCAGACCGGCTCGCCCGGGCGATGCGGCGGGAGGGGATCCGCTTGGACGCGGTGTTCATGGGAGCGGCGCTACCGGATCGCGACCCACACGCTTCGATGGCGCTGGTCAGGGACGGCGACGACGCGCTGCTGCTGGGACACATGCGCGGTCTCGGCGGGTTCGACGGGGTACTGGACGACTCGGACATCACCCGCATCCTGAAGGTTGTGCGACACGACCTGCAGGAGATGGTCCGGATGTACCTCACCGACCTCGACCAACCTCCCGCACCGCTGGACGTACCGGTCCACTGTGTCGTGGGCGGGGCAGACCCAGCAACCGAGGGTTTCCAGGACAGGTACGTCGAGTGGGGACGGCTGGGCAGCCCGGTGAGCCTGTCTGTGCTCCCCACAGGCGATCACTACTTCTGCACCACGGACCCGGCCGGTTTGGCCACTCACATCCGAACGAGATTAGGGCTGAGGCCGTCGGCGACTTCAACTACCTAGGAGAGACCAGCATGGACTTCCTGCAGCGGTGGGAAAGCAAGCCGCTCGACGACCGTCGTAGCGCGTTCGGGATCGAACCGACAACCACGCTAGACGATCCCGGCTCCGCGGTGCCCGTCACTCCGACCCAGGCGGCAATTCTCGCCAGCGAGGCCGAGGCGGCACCGTTGAGTCCCTACACGATCACGACGGCGTACGACGTGACCGGTGTGGTCGACGCGGACCTGCTGGCGCGAGCTGTCGAGGAGACGCTGAAAGCTCACCCGGTGCTCAACACCGCCTATCAGGCCACGGCTGCAGGCATCGAGTCACACCTGATGCCGGCAGCCGCGGTCGAGGTGGTCCGCGACGTCGACCTCGACACCGCGACACACCGCATCGCGTCGGAGCCGATCGACCCCCGCACTGGGCCGTGCACCAAAGCGTGGGTGCTGCAGGTAGCCAACGCAGCCTCACGCGCACCCGACGGTGACATGTCGACGTCGTTGGCATTGGTCGTCAAGACCCACCATGTGGTGGCGGACGGTCAGTCGATCGCCACGGTGGCGGAACAGGTCTGTGCGCGGTACAACGGGGGATCCATCGACACATCCGACCAGTTCAGGGGCCTGGTCCAGGCCGGAGTGGTCTCCACTGACGAGGAACCCAGCGACGAGGCCTTGACCTGGTGGCGAGAGCACCTGGGTTCGGCCACGCCGGCCCACTTCCCGCCGGATCGGCCCGCGGGGAACAACGCCTCACGGTTTCGCGGTGGCCACCGTTCGTTCCGCGTCGACGAAGCGGCGTGGGCGAAATCGATCGCAGCTGCGAGCCGGGAGTCAGCCGGACCGTCAGCGTTGTTGATGCTGGCGGTGGCGGCTGTGTGTGGCCGCTACAGCGGAGAGTGGGACATGGTCGTAGGCCTGTCGGTGTCCGGGCGCAGGTCTGCTCGGCTGTCCTCGACCGTGGGCCCGTTCGCCGACAGCCTGCCGATTCGGGTCGAGCTCGAACCGACGGAATCTGTGTCGGATGCGTTGGCACGGGTCGCGGCGGGTCCGGCCAGCGGAAACCTCGAGCACGAGGTTCCGTTCTCATCGTTGGTGCGGGCCCTGCGGCCACGCCGCGAGAGTGGCCTGAATCCTCTCTACAACGTGCTGGTGACCACTGATGCCGCCGGCCCGCAGGCCCTGGCATTGGCGGGTGGAGGGAGCATGGCGCCGCGCCCGGTGATGAATGATACGGCCAGGGTTCCGTTCCAGGTGACGGCGTCGAACACTCCGAATGGGGACGTTGAGCTGCGTATTGACTACGCAGAGTCGATGTTCACCCCCCAATTCATCGAGCAGCTCGGTCATGACGTCGTTCAGGCGTTGAGCGATGTGGCACGCGGTGGGGCCGTAGGTGATCTGGGACGCCGGGGTTCGGCGGCGGACTTGGGCACGGTGAATGCCGATCCCGCCGTCGACGTCGATGAGCTGTTCCTCCAGTCGGTGGAGGTGATGGGGGATGAGGTCGCTGTCGAAAAAGGTCAGGTTCGCCTTACGTATGCCGAGGTCGCCGATCGGGTGGCGCGCCTGCGGGCAGAACTGCTCGAGTGTGGTGCTGCGACGGCGTTGGTGACCGCTGACCATGGGCCGGACCTCGTTGTCGCCCTGCTCGGATGCCTCTCGGCGAGGGTCGCCTACGTTCCGGTCAGCGATTCCTTGCCAGACAGTCGCGTCGAGGCTATTCGGATCAAGGCACAGACGGATGTGGAGATCGGGTCTTCTTCCGGCGGGCTACGAGTCACGCCTCACGCGAACGGCGCGGTCGAGTGGACCGACCCGAACCGGCCCCTCGAGCGTGCGTATGCGATGTTCACATCGGGGTCGACCGGCGAGCCGAAGGCGGTTTGGGTGGGACGTTCAGCGCTGGCTGAACATGTCCGCGCTGCGTCGAAGACGGAGTTCGTACGGGCTGGTGAACGAATGCTGGCTCTGACCAGCCCCACGTTCGACATCTCCATCGATGAGCTCCTGCTTCCGCTGGTCTGTGGGGCGAGCATTGTCTTCCCCGAGGGTGGGCATGGCCTTTGCGGAGTCTCGGATGCGGCGGCCGAGATCCGTCGCGGCAATGTCGACGTCGTCCATGGGACGCCGAGCATGATGGCGGCACTCTTTGCTGAGGGATGGGGCCCGGAGTCGAAGATCGCCCGGGTCGTTGTCGGGGGCGAGCGATTGAGTCAGTCCATGGCCACGGAGGTGGTGCGCCGCAGCCGTGACGCCCGCAATGTGTACGGGCCGACGGAAGCAACGATCTGGGCGACCCAGTTCCGGTTGCGTGATGACCTCGCCGCGGACCCGCCCATCGGGACACCCTTGCCGGGATACCTTGTGCGCCTCGTCAGTTCCTCGAATACCGAACCGGTGGCGCCCCGAGAGGTCGGGCACGTGTTGATCGGTGGCCCGGCCCTGGCACTTGGGTACGGGGAACAACCCGCGCTCACCGCCGAGAAGTTCGTCGTGACCGAGGGCGTTCGCTGGTACGACACCGGTGACCGGGCGAAGGTCGTCGACGGCCAGATCGTATTCCTGGGACGGTCGGACGACCAGGTCAAGGTGCGGGGACACCGGGTGGAGCTAGGGGAGTATGAGTCGATCGCGTCCGCGGTAGCGGGGGTCGGAGCAGTCGCTGCGGCGTGCGACGGCGAGCGCGTCTACCTTCTGATCAAGGGATCCCCGGACCCGACCGTGATCCGGGGTGCCTTCTCGAGGATGCCACGCGCGATCCGGCCAGATGTGGTGGCCGTGACCGCTGACCCGATGCCGCTCACCTCGAACGGCAAGATCGACAGACGCGCCGTCATCGTCGCCGCGACGGCCGGCGAGACCCCCAGCGCCTCGTCGTCGACCCCGGCAGCCGGCGCTGACGTCTCGACGGTGGTGGACGACGACGTGGCCGAGTTCGAACAATGGGTCTTGGAGTTGTGGGACATGCTCCTCCAACGCTCGGTGTCGCGCACGGCGAACCTGTTCGACGAGGGTGGCCACTCCTTGATCCTGGCCAGGACCGCGGCCGCGGCCCGCTCGGACTTGGGCGTGTCGTTGCGGATGAGCGAGATGTACGACGATCCGACTGCAGCGGGGATCGCCCTGCGCCTCAAGTCAGCCGCATTGGCTGAGTTCGCGCAGGGCGGCAGCTAGACGCACGTAAAGTGACGAAGGCATGTGCGGGAGGGGATCCACACATGCCTTCGTCCTTGGTGCGGCTTCTACCGTGGGCAGGGCTCCTTGATCCCGACGGCCGCGACCGCACGCTTGAACGCCACGAGGTCTGGATCCGGTGGGGCGTCGGGCCGCCACGCGGGGGTAGAGACCAAGCCCGGCTCGAGGAGGCGGTATCCGTCGAAGAAGCGCAGCACGTCACGCTCGAGTCGGGGGAACATCGGCTGGATCTGCTCGCGGTACATACTGAGCACCTCCTCTGCTCCGGCGGGCCAGTCCTCCGAGGTCAGGGCATGCGACAGCACGAGGTGGCTGCCATCGACGCAAGCATCTCGGAACGCCGATACGGCCGTCCAGGGGTCGGTGTCGGTGGGGACGAACGGGAGGACGCCGGTCAAGACGATGGCGATCGGTTCGTCGAAGTTCAGCACGCCGGCCGCCCGCGCGGCATCGAGGGTGCCATGGGGGTCGGACACGTTGCCGTGGATGAAGCCCACAGACGAGAGCCCTTCAACAAGAGGTTCCCAGGCGCGTTCCACCTCGGCCTCGACGTCGACGTACAGCACCCGGGCCTCCGGCTGGTGCTCGGCGATGACCTCGTGCAGGTTAGGCGTGTCGAGGGTGGGGAAGGAGCAGCCCAGGTCCAGGAACTGTCGCACCCCGTACTTGCTGGCCAGCGTCCGGCAGGCTCTGAGCATGAAGTCACGGTTCTCCCGTGCCACGAACGGGGTCCCGGGATTGATCTCGAGGAGGCGCCCGTAGGCCGACCGGTCAGCCTCTGAGAGATTGCCACCTCCGATGAGTGTGTCGTAGATGCGGCACGCGTTCGCCCGGCCTACGTCCATGTTTTCGCGCATATGAGATCCCTTCGAGTCGTCTCGTCTTGCCAGTGTGAGACGGCACGATGCGAGCCACGGTTAACGAGAGCGCGCCTTCGTTTCTCGGTGCATAACCGCGTGTTGCGACGGTGGTCACCACATGCGAACTGGAGGGACGAATGACCGAGCAGCCGACTGTCGTCAAGCTTGAGAGCACCGACTTTGCCTCGCCCCAGACCATCTACGCCAAGACGGGGGTCACTGAGGGGTGTGTGCGCGTGATCCTCCCGGACGGGATGCCCAGTTGGCTCGCCGTCGGACAGAGGGCGGTCGAGGCCGTGTTCGCGAACCGTGACCTGGTCCGCAGCGCCGATGCCGCCGATCCGACGATCAGACGATTTCTGTCCTTGGCGGGTGACTTCCCGCTCGCACAGCACATTCTGTTCGCCGACGACGAGGATCACCGACGCATGAAGAGCGTGTTGAACGATGCCTTCATACGCAAGAACGTGGAGCCCCTTCGATCGTGGATGACCACCTTTGTCGACGGACTCATCGACTCGTTCATCGAAGCGGGAAGAACCGACTACGTGACGTCGGTCGCGTTGCCGCTGCCGATCGCGGTGATCAGTCGGATCCTGGGTGTCGAGGAGGCCGATCAGGCGGACTTCGAGGCCAACGCTTCGGTCATCACCGGGGTCGGAAACGACCTGGACCAGAGCGCTATCTTCACCGCTGGTACGTGGTTCTACGACTTCTCCGGTGAACTGCTTGCCAGGCGCCGAGTGGAGCCGCGCGAGGACGTGATGACGACCATGGCTCACGCCGTCGACGAGGGCCGGCTCACGGAGGTCGAGGCTCGCTCGAACACGTTCCTCTTCCTGTCTGCCGGCTACGAGACGACGGTCAACCTGTTGGCCAACGGCCTGTTGGCGCTGTTGAATCACCCTGAGCAGCTCAGCCGGGCCTTGGCACACGGTGACGCCAAGTCGACAGCGCTGCTCGTGGAGGAGCTGTTGCGGTTCGACTCCCCGGTCTCGGCCGTCACCTACCGTTTCGCCCGGTCAAAGGTCAGCATCGGTGATGCCACGATCGCACCGGGTGAGCACGTGGCGATCGCGCTGCCCACGGCCAATCACGACGAAGCGGTGATCCAGTGCCCTGCGCGACTGGACGTGGCCAGGAAGCCGAACCCGCACCTGAGCTTCGGCAAGGCGACTCACTTCTGCCTGGGCGCGCCCTTGGCGAGGCTGGAAGGAGAGGTCGCGTTCCGCCGTACGCTGGACCGGCTCGAGGGCTTGAGGCTTGATGCTCGAGCCGAGGACCTGGTGTGGCTGAACTCCATCACCGTGCACCGGCTCACGTCGTTGCCCATCCGGTTCGACCCTTCGACCCGCGTCGGCCGAGGCTGATCGGCGCCCCATCCCGGCGGGATACGAAGGCTGGGGTGGGGGGCCGTCGGCCCAAGGAGGCGACGGTGACCAGGTGGGGCTCTCCCATCGTTGGCCGCACCAGGTGTGAGCTCAGGTGCACGGCCCCGACCTGCACGCTGTCCATATCGGGTGCCCCGGCGCTGACGGTCCCGAAGTCGTCGAGGCTGCACAGCCCCAGCTTCACCAGGCACTCCTTGCGCGTCCACAGGCGAAGCCGGCCCAGGGAGTCCGCGTCGCGTTCTCGGCGGGTCAAGCAAGAGTCTGGAATATCTGCTCCTGCCCGCACCGGCTCCAGATCCACAGCGACTGGGAAACCGCCGGCTGCTGCGGCGACCAGATCCCGGCGCCGCGATGCCGACAACCAAGCCTCGCCGCTTCGGGGCCGCCCATGCGCCGTCGACCCGCACTGAGTGCATTCCCGCGTGATCAGAACCTGTGGAGTCGGCAGGTCGAGCACCCGGCCGGCAGCTTCACTTGTCAGCCATCTGGACGTCAAGAACGCCGCGGCATCGCGGCGGTCGGCAAACTTCTTCGCTTGGTCTTCGTCGAACCGCGTCGACCACGCATTTGCCTGGCGCAGCGCGGGGCACGCGAGCAGGCAGAACGTAGGTAGGACTACTTCCAAGTCGCAGCAGCCTTCAACAGCCGATCGATAGAGCCTCGGTTCCTCGTCGTCGCCACGCCACCAGTGGCCCGTTCCAGTTCGAAGGTCGGGCTCCCAGCGGAGTTGCGGGGTTTGCGGATCAGGCTCAGGGCGATCCCGTCTCCGACGTGCAGCACGTCGACGTCGTCCTTGGCGTTGGTCCACGGCGTCGACCAGCTCGGCTTCTTGCCGCCCTGGAAGAACGTCACCGTTTCGCGGTAGGTGCGGGGGGATTCGTGCTTCTC
>NZ_JBHVKN010000099.1:0-18335 GCF_042798075.1 Nocardioides sp. NPDC057772 | reverse complement strand
CCGGGTTCTACTTCTGGTGGCCGAAGATGACCGGCCGGATGCTCGACGAGCGCCTCGGCAAGGTCCACTTCTGGCTGCTGTTCGTCGGCTTCCACACCACCTTCCTGGTCCAGCACTGGCTCGGCGTCGACGGCATGCAGCGACGCATCGCCGACTACCTGCCCAGCGACGGATTCACCTTCCTGAACCAGGTCTCAACCATGGGCGCGTTCCTGCTGAGCCTGTCGATGCTGCCCTTCTTCTACAACCTCTACATCTCCCGCAAGGCACCGCTGGTGACCGTGGACGACCCCTGGGGCTGGGGCCGCTCGCTGGAGTGGGCAACAGCCTGCCCCGCGCCGCGCCACAACTTCACCTCCATCCCGAAGATCCGCTCGGAGTCCCCGGCCTTCGACCTCCACCACCCCGAGATCGCCGCGCTGGAGACGAAGCAGCCCGCCCAGGCCGCACACGACGGCGAGCGCCGGTGAGGAAGAGCAGCAAGAAGGTGGGCTGACCGATCCGCCCACCTTCGTATCCTCCCGGAATTCCCACAAGTCGCGCTGCTGATCGTCCCGCTGTCGTTGCTGCGAATATGCCCGGACTGAGGCTGAAGGCCAACGTTCGGCCGATCGCCCATCTTCAGGACTGGCACCCGTTGACAGCGACCAAGCTGCTACGCAGAACGGAACACGCCGAAGCGAGGCCTGACCTTCAGCAATCGCCATCGTGCCCGTGCGGCCGCCGCGTTCTCCTGAAGGCGATCCAGCCTGCTGCGGCGGCCACAATGGTCAAGACCAGCCAGGCTGGGATGTGCTCGGTCCACTCAGAGATCTTCTGCTGGGCGATGAACTCCAGGTCGGTTAGGTCGCCGAAGCCGAGTGCCCCAGTCAGCCCGGCTGTCCCGTCGTAGCGGAGGAACAGCGCACCTATCGCCACGAACAGCAACCCCGACGCCAGGTTAGTGGTGTGGACGGTGAAGATCCCCCAGTGCCACGACCGGCCGCGCAGCCACTTCTTGTGACCGAGGTCAAACCGATCCCACAGCAAGGCGAGCACGAATACCGGCATCGCCATGCCTAAGGCGTAGACGGCCAGCAGGACCCCGCCGTGCCAGGGCGAACCCTGCGTAGCGGCGACGGTGAGAATGGCGCCCAGGACAGGGCCGGAGCAGAATCCGGCCAGTCCATAGACAGCCCCGAGCAGGGCCGTCGAGACCCATCCGGTGCCGCCGCGTCGAGCCACGGCGTTGTTGAGCCGTTGCGCGAACGGGAGTGTGAACCCGCGGCCGAGGAGCTGCATGACTCCGAACCCGATGATCAGCCAGCCCGCGACGCTGATCAGCGTCGCGCGGTGTCCATAAAAGAAGGTACTGGCAGCGCCGGCGCCGGTGCCAAGCGGGACCAAGGTGGCACACAGGCCGAGGTAGAAGACGGAGGTGCGTCCCAGCAACGCCCGCGTCGTGCCGAACGCATAGGCGAAAAAGGACGGCACCAGAAGTGCGCTGCACGGCGAGAGCAGTGCGAGGACGCCGGCTGCCAGTGCCGCGATCAGGCTCACTTCTGTCATGAGCCGTCTGCGTCCGTCTCCTCCGCGGCCTTCTCGATAGCCTGCTCGAAGACTTCGGTGGGCTGGGCGCCGATGACCGGCACGCCGTTGATGATGAAGGCAGGCGTCCCGGTCACCCCGATCGCCTGGCCTTCGGCGAGGTCCTGCTTGATCGCATCCTTTGTGCCGCGAGCGACCATGTCCTTGCGGAATTCGTTGGTGTCCAGGTCGAGGTCGTCGGCAATCGAGACCAGGTAGTCCTCTGTCAGCTTTCCGCTGTTAGGCGGCAGCTGGTTGTCGTACATGAGCTTGCTGAACTCCCAAAACTTGCCCTGGGCAGCCGCCGCGCGGCCAGCCTGGGCAGCCGTAGTCGACTCAGGCCCGAGGTAGGGGAAATCTCGCCACTCGATGCGCAGCACCCCGGAGTCGACGTACTTCTCGACGAGGATCGGCTCCGTGTCTCGGGCGTACTTGCCGCAGAACGGGCACTGGAACTCGGAGTAGGAGATCATCACGACCGGTGCATCCACATCGCCGAGCGCCATCGGGTCGCCCTCCTCGCCCCTGACCAGCTGCGCCCAAGCGTCGTCGAGAGCATGGCCCTCGGCCTGGGCGCCCGCCGCACCTGTCCCGCTCTCCGCCGCTGTTGGCCCGTCGCTCCCCTCGCCTCGGGAGGTGACGAGAGTAAGGACCACCGCAACAAGGGCTACCGCGGCGACTACTAGCGGGACGATGGGGCTCTTGCGGGTCGCGGACGCATCAGGCATGAGAACTACCTCCAGAGACAGGGGTCTCGGTGTCAATAGACGGGGCGTGGTCGTTGGACGGGGCGTGGTCGGTGTTGAGGGTGTTGGTGGTGACCGGGCAGGACAGCTCTCCTTTGAGCCGCACATGCAAGGCCCACAGCAGGAGCACCACGGCGAGCAACTGCAGGAACGGTTGGACGGGCTCGAACCAGGTGAGGGCTCCCGCGCTCCCGAGCAGCAACAGCACCAGCTTGTTGCAGACCGGGCAGCCGACGGCGAAGTACGTCAGCAGTCCGCCGACCCAGCCCCGGCGACGTCCCTGATCCTCGATGGCGCTAGGAGCGTCAACATAGGTTGCAACGAGCAGTCCCCCGAGAAGCGAGGAAGTCGCGAGCGCCGGCCAGGACCACCAGGTCGGCGCGATCTCCCTGCCGAACAGCGGGTTGGGGACCAAGTCAGTTGGAATCGCCACGAGAACCGTGAAGACCAGCGCGGCGCCGGCAGCAACTAGCCACCTGCGTCGCGACCAGTTCAGAGGCCCACGCCACGCGCGACGCCATCCGCCGACCTGACCGAGCTCCGTCCCGCCTCGAGCGCGGTTCACACTGACACCTCGCCGTTCTCAACCTCACGGTTCTCGACCAAGCCGGTCTCGACCGGGTGCCCGTGAGTGCGCCACTCCAGCATGCCGTCCTCGAGCCGACGTGCGGCAACTCCGCTGGCGGCGAGAAGGCGCACCGCGTCATGGGCCATCACGCAGAAGCTGCCTCGGCAGTACGTCACGACCTGCTGTGCCTTCCGAAGTAGCTTGGCATCGTCGGGCAGGGCAGACAGCGGCACACTGACGGCGCCAGGGATGTGCCCGGCCCGGTACTCCTCGCAGGGCCGGACATCGAGAAGCGTGACCTGCTCGTTGCGCATCAACTCCACCAGTTCTTCTCGTGAGAGCGTCCCGACCTCACTGTCGCCGGGAAGGCCCAGATAGGCGGCACGTGCTCGGTCGACGTCGGCTGAGCGGTGAAGAGCCACCGTACGAAGCCGGTCATACACATCCGCCACGTCATCTCCAGCCAGCCGGTAGTACACCTTGGTTCCCTCGCGCCGGGTCGCGACCAGATTGGCCAGCTTGAGCACTTGCAGGTGTGCCGAGACACTGGTCAGCCCCATGTCCGCAGTCCGGGCCAAGGACTCCACCGTTCGCTCGCCCTGCGCGAGCAGATCCATCAGCTCCAGTCGCCGCGGGCTCCCCAGAGCTTTGCCCACCACGGCCAGCCCATCGAAAAGCGCCCGGCGCCGCTCAATCGCTGCCACGCTCGCGGGTGAAGGTGGCCGCTCGGCGGCGGTCACCGGGACGCCTCATGGGCTGTAGACGTGCGGGGAAGCCTGCGCCCACACCAGAAAGCCGTCTCGTCTCGGGCCACATCCCCGCAGACCAGATCTCCGCCGAAGTCTTCGACCACGCCGTTCGACACAGCCGCGAAGCCCGGCCGCAGCTCAGGGGCGGACATAGGCCCAGCCCTCGCGCTGGCGCACCACCAGATGCGCAATCCCCGACTCCACCACACTGACGCCCGACAGCAGCCGATCGCGAGCAACTCCGTGACGCTGCATGGTGTTGCCGCATGCGTCCACGCGCACCCCTCGAGAGATCAAACCTAGAACTTCTTCCGAGACCGGAGAGCCGGTAGTCACCGCGGACAACCCGGCAGCGTGGGCGACCAGCTCGATCGAACACCTGGGTTCGAGTGCTGCCAGAAGGTTCTCGATGTTTCGCACCACCATCGTCATCTTGTCCCTTTCGCCCTCGGCGAGCTGGACGACAACCCCATCCGCAACCTCATGCCCTGCGCGCACAGTCCCTCCTCCAACGACCTTTATCCATGGATTTTTGGAGAATGTACAGGTGTCGAGAGACGAACCCAAGTCACCCGAGCGCACCGAGCGTGATCCTGGGTCTCTTGTCGGATCGATGTGGTGCCACAGGCCGGCCCGGCGCGAAGGTCGCCGCTCGGCCCGCTGACGGAGATCACGGACATCACGCGTAGGTGCGTATCTCGAGGCCTTTGAGGGGGTACTGGGGCGGCTCGAAAGGAACCCTAGGAGGGGATGTCCCGTGTCCACCGATGCCCAGTCTGCCAACGCGATGACCGAGCCGCGAAGCCTGATGACACCGGGAATCGTCCTCGGCGTTGGGGCTGGCGGGTTCGTTGACGGGATCCTGTTGCACCAGTTGCTGCAGTGGCATCACATGTTGACCTCCACGAACACCGACAACGTCGGTATCCGCTACTACCCAGAAACCACCGTGCACGGCCTGCAGATGAACACCGTGTGGGACGGTCTCTTCCACACCTTCACCTGGGTCATGGTCCTGCTCGGGATCGCCCTGCTCTACTCCCGTGTCCAGCACTCCCGAGGCAGGGTGTGGGTCGCCCGAGCCCTGTGGGGCTGGATCCTTGTCGGATGGGGCGTATTCAACCTGGTCGAAGGAATCATCGACCATCACATACTTGGAATCCACCACGTGCGCAGCGGAGACAACCAGATGGCGTGGGACCTGGCCTTCCTCGCTCTCGGGGTGCTCCTGGTGATCGCAGGATGGCTGCTGCAACGCGGCGCCAGCTACACCGACGCCACGAAGTCGCCGAACCGCCCCACCACCACCCGCTCCTGAGGTCGCCGTGAGTTCCATCATCACCGCGATGCCCCGCGCCCAGGCAGACGTACTCGCCCACGGGCCAGAGGGGCACAACACCGGGATATGGACCGACACCGTAGGCGTTCTGAGCGTCTGGTTTCCGCTGTTGCTGGTCGCTTCCTTGGCCATCGGCTACCTATGGTTGAGTCTGCGTGAACGAGGTCGCCGTGGCTGGCCCATGCACCGGATAGCGCTCTACCTATTCGGCTCGGCCCTCATCATATTTGCTTTGAGCCCTGGAATCGACGGCTACGCCGACCGTGACTTCGGCGGCCACATGGCCCAGCACCTGCTGCTGGCCATGATCGCTCCCTTGGCCCTTGTGCTGGCAGCACCCATCACGCTGTTACTGCGCCAACTCCCCCACCGCCAAGCACGACGACTAGGCCGGCTGCTGCACACGCGCTTCATCCGCGCGCTCTCCCACCCCTTCTTGGCACTGGTGCTGACCAGTGGCGGCCTGATCGCCCTCTACTTCACCCCGCTGTACGCACTGAGCACTGAGCACGACGCCGTCCACATCGCCGTCCACGCCCACCTCCTCGCCTCAGGACTGCTGTTCGCCTGGGCGATCGCAGGCCCCGACCCCTCCCCGGGCCGTGCCTCGGTACGCCTGAGACTGGTGGTCCTCGCCGTTTCTATCGCGATCCACTCAACAGTGGCCCAACTGATCTTCGCCGGCCTCCTTGTCCAGGTCAGGGAGCCCATCGCCGAGATGCAGGCTGCGGGGAACCTGATGTACTTCGGAGGCGACATCGCGGAGCTGCTGCTCGCCGTGGCCCTTCTCCTCACCTGGAAGACAGCACCATCCTCAACGCGCTCAGGTCATCGGTCGTCGCGAGCGCGCCACGAGCGCCTGGCTCGAACTGCCACTCCTGAAGGGGCATGAGCACAGCTGCGTTGACGGACCTGCTGCCATTGGCCACGACCCTGGAACCTGAGGGTCTCCTTCCCGCGCGCCAGCAGATGGCGCTCTCGCTGGGATGGCACATCGTCCTAGCTTGTTTCGGGGTCGCGTTCCCAGCGATGATCTTCGTCGCGCACTGGCGCGGGATCGCGCGCGGGGACGCGGTAGCTCTCGGCCTCGCCCAGCGCTGGGCGAAAGTGTCGGCGGTGCTCTTCGCGATCGGCGCGGTCTCCGGCACGGTGCTGAGCTTCGAGATGGGTTTGTTGTGGCCGGGGCTGATGGGTGAATTCGGCGATGTGCTCGGGTTGCCGTTCGCGCTCGAGGGCCTTTCGTTCTTCGTCGAGGCGATCTTCCTCGGGATCTACCTCTATGGTTGGGGCAGGATGCCGCCACGTCAACACCTGCTGATGGTGATACCGATGGCGATCGCCGGTGTGGTCGGCACATTCTGCGTGATCTCGGTCAATGCCTGGATGAACGCACCTAGTGGTTTTCGCATCATCGATGGAGAGGTCACAGACATCGACCCGTGGGCAGCGATGTTCAACGGCATCGTCGTCCTCCAGTTCGCCCAAGGACTACCCCAAGCTTCGCCAATCGCGTCGCCGCAGCGGCTCCAAAGGTGATGCCACCGCAACCTCACCACTCGATGGTCACTCCCGTTGTTCCCCGAGGCGCCGGACTGTCCGTTACGTTGCCCACGAACACACGCTCGACAGCGGACGCTGTCGCGCGGCTCCTTACCCGGTTGCAAAGGCCGAACCCGGTGGGAGTGCCGCAAGTCTTGGCCTATCCCGGTAGATCCCCGTCTGCCGGGGCAGACCTCTTTCATTCCCGCTCCCCTCGGCCACTCGCGGGCCTCCGTCGTCTCTGGGGTGTGTGACCATGACGATCCACAAGCTGGCCGCGGGCTCGGGGTATGAGTACCTGACCCGGCAGGTGGCGGCTGGCGACTCCACCGAGCTCGGCAGCACCGCGTTGGCTGACTACTACGAAGCCGAGGGCGAGGCACCTGGCCAGTGGGTCGGGGCAGGGCTCGCCGCGTTCGCCGGAGACGGGATCGGCTCGGGCGATGTGGTGACGGCCGGGCAGATGGGGCACCTGTTCGGTGCCGGGGAGCATCCGGTCGCTGGGCGGCCGTTGGGTCGGCGGACACGGTCGGATGGAGTGGCTGGGTTCGACCTGACCTTCAGTCCGGTGAAGTCGGTTTCGGCGCTGTGGGCGGTCGCGCCACCCGAGATTGCGCGGGCGATCGAGCAGGCCCACGATGCCGCTGTCCACGACGCGTTGGCCTATGTCGAGCACGACGTGCTGTTCACCCGGGAAGGGACCGATGGGGTCCGGCAGGTCGAGACCCGGGGTCTGATCGCGGCGGCGTTCCGTCACCGGGACTCGCGTGCCGGCGACCCGGACCTCCACACTCATGTGGCTGTCGCGAACAAGGTGCAGGCGAAACACTCGGGTCGATGGCTGACGGTCTACGGGCGTGTGTTGTTTCAGCACACGGTGGCGATCTCGGAGACGTACAACACCGCGCTCGAGTATCGGCTCGGTGAAGCGCTCGGTGTCACGTTCACTGAGCGTGCGAATCCTCGAGAGCGGCGCCCGGTCCGCGAGGCCGTGGGTGTCTCCGCCCGTCTGTGTCGCTTGTGGTCGCGGCGAGCCAGGGACATCGACCGCCGCGAGAACGACCTGGTGACCGCGTTCGTCGTCGAGCACGGTCGGCCGCCGACCGAGCCGGAACGGCTCCGGATGGTGCAGCAGGCCAATCTCGAGACGCGTGCCCCCAAGCACGAACCGCGCGCCGAGGCCGATCAGCGACGACTTTGGCGCCGCCAGGCATCGGAGTTCCTGGGGAGCGAGTCGACCCTCGATGCGATGATCCGTACGGCGCTGGACGTGTCTCGGTCGGATCGCGGTCCGCGCTCTGGCGGACCCATGGAAGCGCATCTGATCCGGGCAATGGCGGTCGCCGTGATCACCGAGCTCGAAACCCGTCGAGCGACCTGGCAGAGCTGGCACCTACGGGCCGAGGCCGAACGCCAAGTACGAATGGCGGGATCTGGCAGGGTCGCCGCCGACGACTTACCCGCCCTGGTTGATGATGTTGTGGTCGCGGCCGTGGGGATGTCGGTGCCTCTCACACCCGATGATGATCCCGTCCTTCTGAGGGCCGATCTTCGCGAGCCGGGTGGCCTGCGGCGCTCAGACGGAACCAGTGTCTACCGGCACACCGGTGCTGATCACTACACCAGTCAGCGGATCCTTCAAGCCGAACAGCTGCTGGTCGACGCGGCCGGGTTGGGTAGCGACTTCGCGTTCTCTCCGGAGGAGATCGACATCGTCCTGGCGGCCAGCACGGTCGCCGGGGTGCGGCTCAATGACGGGCAACGTGCGCTGGTGCATGCGCTGGCCGGCGGCCACCGGGTCCGGCTCGCCCTAGCGCCTGCGGGGTCGGGGAAGACCACCGCGGTCGAGGTCTTGGCTGCGGTGTGGACGGCCAACGGCTATGACGCGATCGGGCTGGCCCCGTCCGCGGCCGCCGCGAAGGTACTCCAGGACGCCACTGGCCTGCCGTGCGAGACCCTCGCCAAGATCGACGACGAGATCCTCACCCACAACCACGCCGGTCGAGACCATCGCAACGGACTGAGCACCCGCATCGGGCCCGAGACCCTGGTCGTGATCGACGAGGCAGGGATGGCCGACACCCTGACCCTCGACCGCGTGGTCACCTTCTGCCTCTCACGCGGTGCCATGATCCGGCTCTTGGGCGATGACCAGCAACTCTCAGCGGTCGGTGCCGGTGGTGTGCTGCGGGATATCGCCCACCGGCACGGTGCCGACCGGCTCGAGGAGGTCGTACGCTTCATCGATCCCGGCGAGGCCGCAGCCTCCCTCGACCTTCGCGACGGCGACCGGGCCGCGATCGGGTTCTACCTCGACCACGACCGCGTCCACACCGGCGACGAGGACACGACGATGGCCGAGGTCCTCGCCGCCTGGCAACACGACCGAGAGCATGGCCTGGACGCACTCATGCTGGCGCCCACACGAGACATGGTCGCCACCCTCAACCAACTGGCACGCACCCAGCGTCTCGGCGGCGTCGACCCGCGGACCCAGGTCGAGCTGGCCGATGGCAACCAGGCATCCGTCGGCGACACGATCATCACCCGCCACAACCAGCGGCGTCTCGCGGTTTCTGGCACCGACTGGGTCAAGAACGGTGACCGCTGGACCATCACCCGCGTCCGCCGTGGCACATTGACCGTCCGCCACGCCACCACCGGCCTGACCGCGGTGCTGCCCGCTGACTATGTGGCCGACCATGTCGAGCTCGGCTACGCCTCGACCGTCCACACCGCCCAAGGCCTCACCACCGACGTCGTCCACGGGATCGTCGATGGCCGCGAGGACCGGCAGATGCTGTACACGATGCTGACCCGCGGCCGGCTTGAGAACCATGTCCATGTGGTGCTCGAACCGGTCGATCCGGTCGATGCCGATCGGGAGCAGTGCACGCTGCCCGGGTTGGAGGAGCAGCTGACCGCGATCCAGGTCCTCGACGAGGTGGTGGCTCGTGACGGGGCTGCGGTCTCGGCCACCACCACGCTCCGCCGCGGTCGCAGCTGGTCCACCCAGCTCCACGACGCCTCCGTACGTTATGGCGACGCGGTCACCACCGGAGCACAACGGGTGCTCGGAAGCGGTTGGGAGGAAGCCATCGAGGCGGCGGGCGTGGGCCCGCTCCCCTGGCTCCCGTCAGTTCCCGCTGGCCTCGCGCGCGACGAGTCGTGGGGTCCCTACCTGGCCGCGCGCGCCCGGCACGTCGAGGTGACCGCAGACGGCTTCCTCAACCACGCACATGGCGCCGACGCACCGACTGCGATGAAGAACGGGAAGCGTCCCGCCTGGATCGCCCGGTATGCCGATGTCCTCGGCGACCTCCACGACACCGTGGCGCTGTGGAGGGCTGCCCACGACGTGCCGGAGGACGATCCGCGCCCGACCGGGCCAGCCGTCAACGACCCGATCGCCGCTCGTTTCCAACGCCACCTGTTACGGCAGCTCACCGTTCGCCACAGCGACTCGGTCCGCCGCTGGCACGAACTGATCATCCACCGGACAGGAACCCCAGCCCAGGACGACCACACCAGAGGCGAGGCCATCGAACTCGCCCGCATGCTCGACACACTCCATCGCCGCGGCCACGACGCCAGCGGACTGCTCGACCGTGCCCTCGCCAGCCGTGCTCTGCCCGAGAGCCATGCCATCGCCGCCCTGACCTACCGCATCCGCAAACTCACCCCACACGACCCGCTTCAGTCACGACGCGAGTCAGCCGGGCACGCTAGCCCCTCGGCATTCGGCCTGTGACCCACCCCGTCACGTTCGGACCCTATCTCGCTCCAAGAGAGCCTCGTCTTCTGGGAAGTCTGCCGATTCCCCACAGGTCCCTCGCCACGGTGAAGGTCTTGACGACGCTGTCTCGGCAGCAGCATCCGCTGCGTGCGGTGCAGAAGTCCTGCGTTCGCGGCCTCGCAGTCGGATCGCGCCCGGAGCCGGTCTACCCGCGGTTCTGCTCGATGGTCCCCGAATCATCGCCCTAGGCTCAGGGCACGTGACAGCACGACTCAATGACACCCAGTTGGCGGTGCTCAACTGGCTTGCGAGGGATCCCGGTGCCGGCGAAGCGACGAACCCGCAGCGGCTGACCGCACGCGCTCTGGAGAGGCGAAGGCTCGTCAAGATCAGGGGCCGTGGACCCCGATGGCATGCAACGCTCACAACCGCCGGCCTCCATTACCTCGAGCATGGGGCATACCCGCCCGGCCACTTCTGGTCGCAACCCGATCCGGTGTCCAAGGCGCCTGCAACAACACCGGCACGCGAGCGGCCTGGGAAGAAGAAGGAGGCCAAACCCGAGGTCGACCTCACCATCGACTCGCCAGCCGGTAAGCGACGCCGAGGAGGCCGGCCAGCAGGAGACGCGCTGTTTTCTGGCGACGTGAGCGATCCGTACGATGAGAAGATCCTCATCACTGTCAAGGAGGCCGCGTGGATGCTCAGTCTCCCTGAGCATGCGATCCGTCAGGCAGTCTCGCTCGGTGATCTTGACCGCGTCTTCATCGGCGAGGGCGCGAGGAACTATCGGATCGTGTACGGATCGCTGCTCGCCTGGGTGAACTCGATGCCGCGAGAGTCCAGGAAAGGCTGGTGGTGAAGATGCGGCCCGAGCACTGGGAGCCGCCCGACCCGCCCAAACTGCTCGTATCGGCCCGACGGGTTGCAGAGGAGTTGGACGTCCCCATCTGGAAGGCCAACGAGATCTGCTGGTGCCTCGACCGGCGCTTCTACGCCCCAGGCCAGACCCACTACCGGGTCACCCGAGCATCACTCGACGCCTTCAAGGCACTCCTGGCTGACGGCATGACGACCCTCGGCGCACGGTCGGTCATGTGGCACTTCAAGCAACGGGGAAGCTTGCCGCCGCCAGATCTCGGCAAAGAAGAGCGAGACTGGATCTACTGGCACTCCCGACAACGCCGGCCGAACCGCCGCTGGTGAGAATCGAACCGCTGCCAGGCGCCAAACCTCATGCAGACTCCACAGGATCGTGTCATCACGACCTGCCGGGTCAGGCTGCACCGATCTCCCGGCCCTTCTGCTCTGAACACCCACGCTCCCAGCTGGTGTCGTCGGTCCACACCGCGGCATAGATCTTCAGCCGGTCCAACGAACGCGCAGCGCGTCGCCGCAGCGTACGGGCCGCCTGTGGGTGGTCGCGGGCTACCAGCTCGACGGCCGCAGGTGTGGTCAAGCCGAGTCGTCCGCGACGTGGCGGTGCGCTAACGGTCTCGGCGGCGGCGGCGAGCTCGTGGAGTAGGCGCACATCCTCCTCCTCGACAGCGTGGTCGCGGATTGCCTGGTCGAGGAACTCACACAACTCCACCTCCGGCGCGACCTCCCCCTCCAGGTCTGCGCGATCGTTGGCGAAGCTCGCGAGCATGGCAAGCTCGTCAGTGAGCAGCACATGCTTCCAGTGGCGGTCGGCACGGCTGCCGACACCGAGGGAGGCTGTGACCTCGCGTCGGGTCGCGTTCAGGAGTGCCCGGGCCAGCCACGGCGTTCGTAACCGATGCGCCTGACAGGCCTGCACCCACAGCTCGGAGGCGACCAGTGCATCGATGTCGAGCGACAGGTCGCTCAGCCCTTCTGCGACCCTGCACGCTCCAGGGATCAGGAGCCACACCAGGGCTGCGACTGCTGACCGGTCGCTGGCGGTGAGAGTCGCCAGAGTCCGTAACACCGCCGTCTTGTCCGCGACATCGGCCTTGCGGGTCCATTCTCTGAGGTCCGCGAGGTCATCGACCACGGCCAGGCGCGGGTCGACGGCGCACCATCGTTCCCATCCTTCTCGCGCTTCGGCGAGCAGCGGTGACGCTGGATCGTCGAGTCCAAACTGGTCTGCAACGCTCATCGAGTCCCCCATTCCTGGTTGTCACCAGGTAGGTGCACCGCACAAAGACGCCTCTTGAGCGTGCCAGATCCGAAGAGTTATGTTTTGGTATGGCCATCGGCCACGAGGGCTCGCTGTTGAAGGCCGCTCGCGTTGCTCGCGGGCTGACCCAAGAGACGCTCGCGCGCCGAAGCGGAACGTCACAGCCATCGCTGTCGGCCTACGAACGTGGCACGAAGTCGCCCACCCTGGCGGTCCTGGAGCGGATCTTGCGCTGCCTCGACTTCGAGCTCGCTCTAAACGAGCGGATCATCTTCCACCAGATCGAGGTCGCTGGGCCCGGGCGATCCACGGCCCTGGTGCCGAACCGGCTGTGGCGGTTGTCGCCCGAGCGGTGCTTCGCGCCGCTATGGGTATGGCACGGTCGCGATCACAAGGTGTTCTCCCTGGGTGACCGCGACAAGCGGGCTGCTGGTTATGCCTGGCTGTTGCGCTACGGCGACGAAACGCAGCTCTTCGAGCACCTCGACGCTGCACTTCTGGTCGACGTATGGCCCGATCTGGTTGACGGCCTGCCTCCGGAGATTTGCGAGGCGTGGTGGCCGTTGATCGGCTGGACCAAGGATCAAGCCATCGAGGAGCTGATCCTCGCCGACGCTCAGGCATGGGGGCAGGACTACCGACGCCGAACCGCGACCCGCGCGAAGAGGCTGCGGGTGTTCCGGCGGCTGGCCGAATACGGGTTGGACCCCGATCAGATCCGAGCGCTGATGCGGCACTGGTGACGGGCCCGGCCATCACCACCGGCGTCGACACGCCCGAACAGCATCACGCGGCGGCGTCACCGTCATCAACCTCCTGCTCGACCCGCGCGATGACGTCGTCCTCCCCGGGGGCGGGCGGGAGGGTGAGCAGGGTGCCGTCGGGGCTCTCCCAGCGGAAGGTGCGCTCCATGTGGGAGGCTGGGGTCCGGTCGATGGTGGTGTCGACCTCGATGTAGAAGCCTTCGGTGATCGCCGATGAGGTGTGGCCCAGGAACGTGGCTGCCGCATCACTGTCCATGCCACGGGCGATGACAGTTGCTCCGGTGCGGCGGTACCAGCGCAGGCTGATCCCGGAGTCACCCAAGCCCGCGTCGACCAGAAACTCGCGGAAGGTGCGGCGTACGTTGGGCGGGACCAGCGGGCCACCGGTGCGGCCGGCGAAGATGGTGCGCTCAGTTGGGACGCCGCGCAGCCGGCGGCGGATCACCGCAGCAGCGAACTCCGGGACCGGGACGAGCCGGTTCGAGGAGTCGGTCTTGGGGCGTTCCTGGCGGAAGGTGCCTTTCTTCTTACGCTGCACCACGGTGCCTGTGACCGCGGCGATCATCCCGGCCGGGCCGTCGGTGATGTCGCAGGGGCGCAGGGCCAGCACCTCGCCCGGGCGCATCGCGGTGCCGAGCAGGATCTCGATGATGTCTCGGACCTGGCCGTCGGGTTTCGGGCCCGGCAGCCCGGGCTGGGTGCGCCAGTTGGCGGCGGCCTCGCGGATCTTGCTGACCTGTTCGAGGGTGAGCGCCTTCGGCTTGTTCTTCACCGCTCGCAGCCGTGAGGTGCCCTGGACGGGGTTGCGGTTGATCGCGTCGTGGCGCAGTGCGTAGCCGAAGAGCAGGTTGAGCACAGTGCGGGTCTTGCGGGCGCGGGAGGGCGAGTCGGCCTCCTGGGCATTGAGTAGCGCCTCCACTCGGCCTGTGGTGAGTTCGGCGAGGGTGAAGTGCTCGAACGCGGGCATGATGTACAGGCGGACTTGGTCGCGGTAGTGGTCCTTGGTGCCGTCGGCCAGCTCCTTGGTCTCCAGGTCAGCGTCCCAGCGTTCGACGAGGGTGGTGAACGGCGCGTCGGGGCGCAGGTCGCCGGCGTGACCGAATCCGGGGCGGCGTAGCAGTCGCTTCTTGAGTTCACGCCGTGCCTGCGGTGCTGTCTCTCGGCTGACCCGAACCTGCCGGACCCTGCCGTCGGCATCGCGCACCCGGGTCTCAGCGATCGTCTTCTCACCCTTACGGCGAGTGGTGATCGTGCCGTAGGTGCCGATGTCGATGCGCGGTCGAGTCATCACCGCTCACCCCCGTCAGCCGGCCTCCGCGTCGGGACGATGACGTTGGGCGTCCTCCTCCTCCAGGCTGGCCAGCCAAGCCTCGATCTCGCCCGCCCGGAACCGAAGTTCGCGGCCGACTCGGAATCCCCGCGGCCCGCGGCCCTGGGAGCGCAGGTCGTAGAGGGTCTGGATGGGGACGTGGAGGTGGGCGCAGAGTTCGGAGAGGGTGAGCACGTCTCCGAACGGCGCAGTCGCGGCGTGGGCGTCGTAGGCGTCGGGGTTGTCGTGGGCGTTGTGGTTGGTGTCCATGCACCCCAAGGCACCGAGCCTGCCGCGAGTGGCCGAGACGGCCCGAGGCACCTCGACCATGTCGTCTCGAGCTGAGCGGTGGTTTGGCTGAATTCGCGGAGTAAACGCGGAGCGGGCATCTGTTCATCCTTGGTTCTGGATGCCGGATGCCCGCTCTGACCTGGTATTTCTTGGTGGAGCTGAGGGGATTCGAACCCCTGGCCTTCTCATTGCGAACGAGACGCGCTACCAACTGCGCCACAGCCCCAAGCGATGAGAAACGTTAGCACCTCGTCGCGGTTGTTACCCAATCAGTAGGCATTCAGGAGCCCGTGGCGCGGCCGCGCGCCTCTTCGGCAGCCGAAGCCGCGGCGCGCTCGGCCTCCTCGGCCTGGCGGACGAGCTCGGAGTCGGCGGCGTTGCGGCCCGAGCTCCACACGCCGGTGGCGTCCAGGTCGATCGTGCGCACGGTGCGGCGCGGCGCGGCCTCCTTGGAGACGTACGTCGGCAGCGGGGTCTCGACAGGCTTCCAGGCGCCCTCGGGGAGCTGCTCGCCGGTGTCGTCGTGTTCGACGACGGCCACCAGGTCGCCGGTGTCCTGGTCGATGTCGAAGGTGACCCGGGGCGGGGCGACCGGCTCGGGCTCGGGGATGTCCTCGGGGAACGGGATCCGAGCCCAGGCCTCGCGCTGGTGGCGCACGCTGATCCGGCACGCGACCAGCCAGGCGACAACGAGCCCGGCCGGGATCGCGATCCAGACCGGGCCGAGGACACCGAAGCCAGCGAGTGCGCCGACCACGACCAGGCCTAGGAGAAGCACGCCCAGCACGATGCTGCGGCGCTTGGCCGCGACCCGAGCCGCGCGGCGGCGTACGGCCATCGGGACGGGCCGAGGAGCACGCCCTTGGTCGGGCTCAGCCGGGGCCTCCGGCTTCTTCGACGACTTCTCGGTCACCAGGTCGGTGGAGTCCTTGCCGGTGGCCTCTCGCCGTGCGAGGATCCGACGGGACTTGGAGATGGCGACGCTGGCCCGGCTCTTGGTCCCGTCCTCGGCCGTCGCGGTGTGTTCGAGCGCTTTGGGCACCAAGTACACCGCCCACGCCACGGCGAGGGCGACGAAGATGAGTGCGCTCGGGTCCACGTCAAGAAGCGTAGGAGCCATTACCAGCCCGTAGGCGGACGTGCAGTGGTGTGTCGCGTGTGACTTGTGTGATTTCAGAAGGACACGCCCACGTCAATGCCTCATTCAGGTGACAAACCCAGTCTGGCCAGCATTCCTTGGTGACATTCCTCGACCGTGATCGCGAAGATACGGTGATCTCTCCAGGCACCGTCGATATGCAGAAATCGGGGCGCATATCCGATCTCGTCGATGCCCAGCTTCTCCACGACGCGGAGCGAGTTGGAGTTCTCCGGACGGATGCAGATCTCGATCCGGTGCAGTCGCGCAGTGGTGAAGCAGTGGTCGATGACCAGCGCCACCGCCAGCGGCATCACGCCGCGGCCGGCGAAGCCCTGGTCGATCCAGTAGCCGATCGAGGCGAACTGCGCGGAGCCGCGAACGATGTTGTTGACTGTGATCTGACCTGCGAAAACACCGTCGACATCGATCGCGAACGGATAGGTCACCCCGCGCTTGGCCTGACGGCGAAGACGACGTACGAGGCTGGCGAACGTCGTGGGCCGGGCGCTCGATCCCGGAGGCACGGTCGCATCCCACTGGTGCAACCAGGCTGCTGAGCGGCGGCGAGCCTCGGTCCAGGCCTTGGCGTCGGTGCGGTCGAGAGGGCGTACGGTCACCGCGCCATGAGAGAGAACGGCGGGCCACCCAGGATCGGTCATCGATGGTCCCAATCAGTGATCACTGCCGACAGACTGCTCCACGGCATGGGTCAGCACCGGACGCAACACATCGATCGCATCCTTCACACCACCCCGGGACCCGGGAAGGTTCACCACCACGCACGCTCCGATCTGACCGGCCAGACCGCGGGACAGTAGCGCCGTCGGGATCCCCTTGGCCACTCCGGCCGCCCGGATGCCCTCGGCGATGCCCGGGATCTCGCGGTCGAGCAGCGGGCGGGTGACCTCTGGGGTGCGGTCGGTGGGAGTCAGGCCGGTGCCTCCGGTGGTGAGCACGACCCGCGCGCCCTCCTTCGCGGCTCGCGCGATCGCCTCGCCGACGGGATCGCCGTCGGGTACGACCTCGGGAGGGCCGACCACGAAGCCGAGCTCTTCCAGAAAGGCGACGAGAAGAGGGCCGGTGGTGTCCTCGTAAACACCGGCCGAGGCGCGGTTGGAGGCGACGACGACGGTCGCTTTCAGGTTCATCGCTGGAACGTACCCGACTTTCCGCCGGTCTTCGTCTCCACCTGGATATCGGTGATGACCGCCCTCTTGTCGACGGCCTTGATCATGTCGACCACAGTCAGACCGGCGACGGAGACCGCGGTCAGTGCCTCCATCTCGACACCGGTGCGGTCGGTGGTCTTCACGGTCGCGGTGATGTCCACCGACTCGTCGGAGACACTCAGCTCGACCTTGACGCCGGAGACCGCCAGCGGGTGGCACAGCGGGATCAGGTCGGGTGTCTTCTTGGCGCCCATGATCCCGGCGATACGGGCGACCGCGAGGGCGTCGCCCTTGGGTACGCCCTCACCGCGGAGCAGCTCGATCACCTCGGGCGAGACCAGGACACGTCCGGACGCGGTCGCCGCGCGGGCCGTGACCGCCTTCTCGGACACGTCGACCATCCGGGCCGCGCCGGTCTCGTCGACGTGGGTGAGTCGGTCGGCCATCAGAACTCCACGTCCAGCTCGATCACGTCCACCTCGGCGTCCTTGTCCAGCGCGGTCGTCTCCGGCGGCACCACGATCAGGCAGTTCGCGCCGGCCAGGTCACCGATCAGGTGGGATCCTGGGCCCCCGATGGGCGAGACGCCGGCGCGGGAGCCGTCGTACCACCCGCGGAGATACTGCTCCTTGCCCTTCGGGGAGCGTACGCCGTGGGTCAGCGCAGCACGGCGCACCGGACGGGCCTCGGGGGTCATGCCCATGAGCCGGCGCAGCGCCGGGAGCACGAACAGCTCGAAGGAGACGAACGAGGAGACCGGGTTGCCGGGAAGACACAGGACGGGCACCCGCTCCTCGCCGATCCTGCCGAAGCCCTGGGGTTTGCCCGGCTGCATGCTCACCGGACCGAACCAGACGCCCTCCGGGGTCAGCGCCTCCTTGACGACGTCGTAGTCACCCATCGAGACACCGCCGGAGGTGACCACGAGGTCGGCGCGGACGAGCTGGTCGGAGAGCGCGGTCATGAACGCCCGCGGCTCGTCGGGGACGATCCCGACGCGGTAGGCGATCGCGCCGGCCTTGCGGGCGGCGGCGGCCAGGAGGAAGGAGTTGCCGTCGTAGATCGAGTCGTGGCCCAGGGTCTCGCCGGGCTCGCGCAGCTCGGTGCCGGTCGAGAGCACCACGACCCGCGGTCGTGGCCGCACCGCGACCTGGGCGCGGCCGACCGAGGCGATCAGGCCGAGATGGCGAGGGCCGAGCACCGTGCCGGCCGGGATGAGCAGGTCGCCCTTGGCGCCGTCCTCGCCCGCGTAGCGGACGTGCTGAGCCTCGTCGGGCG
>NZ_JBHVKN010000098.1:0-18404 GCF_042798075.1 Nocardioides sp. NPDC057772 | reverse complement strand
ACCCCGGTCCGCCCCACGAGTGGTCTCGACAAGCTCGACCACCCGACAAGCTCGACCACTGGGCGGGGAGTTCTTGGATGCGCGTTTCACGTGAAACAGTTCGTGTGTGAGCGAGGAACGTGAGGGCTTGGAGGGGGCCGACGAGATGGACCCTCGAGCAGAGAAGGTCTTTCCTGCCGATCGGCTGGAGCTCGCGGAGAAGTACGCGGCCTGGTTGGCTGACGCGGGAGTGGTGCGGGGGCTCATCGGGCCGCGGGAGGTTCCGCGGCTGTGGGATCGGCACATCCTCAACTGCGCTGTGCTGGGGGAGGTGATCCCGGAAGGAGTTGCGGTCGCGGACATCGGGTCCGGTGCCGGCCTGCCGGGACTGGTCCTCGCGATCGCGCGTCCGGATCTGCAGATCACGCTGATCGAGCCGCTGCTGCGGCGTACGACCTTTCTCGAGGAGGTCGCCGAGGATCTCGGTCTCGAGAACGTGACGGTGCTGCGGGGGAGGGCGGACGCCTTCCAGGGCGAGCTCGGGTTCGACGTGGTGACCTCGCGGGCGGTGGCCGGTCTGGGGAAGCTGCTCGACTGGTCGATGCCGCTCGTGGTGCCGACGGGAGCGCTCGTCGCGATGAAGGGATCGAGCATCGAGGCGGAGATCCAGGAGGCGGAACCGACACTGAAGAAGTGGGGATGCGCGCCTCCGACCGTTTCGGAGCTCGGTGTAGACGTTTTGGAGACGACAACTGTCGCGGTTCGGGTGGTTTGGTCCGATCCCGCACGGGTAGATTGGCCGCCGGTCCCGAAGGGCAGCCAGAAGGGGTCCAAGGGCGGATCCCGAAAGAAGAAGCGCCGCTAACGGGTGGTCGAGCTTGTCGAGACCACGAGATTCCTTACGCGAGACGTCATCTCGACAAGCTCGATGACCGGGACCAGCGACGACAGAGGATGAGGACACATGCCGTACGACGACGAGAGCACGCAGAGCGCCGTTTCACGTGAAACCGACGAGCCGGTGTCGATCAGGCTCCGTACCGCCGGCGACATCGCCTCCTTCGACAACGACTTCGCCACGGAGACGACGCCGCTGGCAGCTGCTGCCGAGCACACGCTCCTGGCGCGTGGTGCCGCGAGCAACCGGCCGCCGCTGCCGCGCCCGGCGAGCACGCGCGTGATCGTCTCCGCCAACCAGAAGGGTGGCGTCGGCAAGACCACGTCGACGGTGAACATCGCCGCGGCGCTGGCTCAGCTCGGTCAGAAGGTCCTGGTCATCGACCTCGATCCGCAGGGCAACGCCTGCACCGCGTTCGACGTCGACCACTACCAAGGCACCCCGGGGACGTACGAAGTCCTGGTCGAGGGCGCGGCGCTCGAGGATGTCGTCGTCCCGGTGCCGAGGCTCGAGGGTCTCGAGCTCGTGCCGGCGACGATCGACCTGGCGGGTGCCGAGGTCGAGCTCGTCGAGGAGGAGGGACGCGAGCAGCGCCTGAAGACGGCACTGGCGAAGTCTCCCCGCGTCGGTGACGCCGAGGACCGCTGGGACTACGTCCTCATCGACTGCCCGCCGTCGCTCGGTCTGTTGACGGTCAACGCGCTTGTCGCGAGCACCGAGGTGATGATCCCGATCCAGGCGGAGTACTACGCGCTCGAGGGTCTGGGTCAGCTCCTCAAGACGGTCGAGATGGTGCGTGCCGCGCTGAACCCGTCGCTGAAGGTGTCCTCGATGCTGATCACGATGTACGACGCCCGCACCCGCCTCGCCTCGCAGGTCGCCGAGGAGGTGCGTGAGCACTTCGGCGACACTGTGATGCGCACGTTCATCCCCCGCGCCGTGCGCGTGTCCGAGGCCCCGTCGTTCGGGCAGACGGTGATGACGTACGACCCCGGCTCACCGGGTGCGCTGAGCTATCTCGAGGCAGCCAAGGAGCTCGCCAAGCAGGGCGAGCAGCGAGGGTGATCGAGCTTGTCGAGATCACCCGTGAAGCTGGCCGGACACCGGTGGTCGAGCTTGTCGAGACCACCCGTGAAGCTGGCCGGACACCGGTGGTCGAGCCTGTCGAGACCACCCGCGAAGCAGCAAGAAACTGACATGGGGGACACCGAAATATGAGCAAGCAGCCGCCGAAGCGTGGTCTCGGACGAGGTCTGGGCTCGCTGATCCCGACCGCTCCTGCCGCGAGTGGAAACGAGTCGACGGACAACGCTCCTGTCCAGCCGGACGTCCGTCATTCGGACCTTTCCGCTGGAGCGACTTCTGGCCCGTCCGTGGACCCTGGGTCCACCGAGTCGGCGGAAGGCCGCCAGATCGAGAAATCGGATCTGGCGCCTGTCGACGGCGCATATTTCGCCGAACTGCCGGTGAAGCAGATCCACCCGAACCATGTGCAGCCTCGGCAGGTGTTCGACGAGGAGGCGATGGCCGAACTGGTCCACTCGATCAGTGAGATCGGCCTGCTCCAGCCCATCGTCGTCCGGAAGGTGGCGACCGACTCCTACGAGCTGGTCATGGGTGAGCGCCGCTGGCGCGCCACGCAGAAGGCCGGCCTCGATGTCATCCCGGCGATCGTTCGCGAGACCGATGACACCGACATGCTCCGCGACGCGCTCCTGGAGAACCTCCACCGCTCGCAGCTGAACCCCCTCGAAGAGGCGGCCGCCTACCAGCAGCTGCTCAACGACTTCGCGTGTACGCACGACGAGCTCGCCCAGCGGATCGGCCGCTCGCGCCCGCAGATCTCCAACACGATCCGGCTGCTGAAGCTGTCGCCTTCGGTGCAGCGCCGCGTCGCCGCGGGCGTGCTCTCGGCCGGTCATGCCCGGGCGCTGCTCGCGGTCGACGGCGAGGCTCAGCAGGACAAGCTGGCGCAGAAGGTGGTCGCCGAGGGCATCTCCGTGCGCGGCCTCGAGGAGATCGTCGCTCTGGGCGACCCGGATGGTGACGCCTTCGCCACGCCTCGCGTGCGGCGTGCGAAGCCGAACGCGCCAGGGCTCAAGGAGATCTCCGATCGGCTCTCCGACCGCTTCGACACTCGCGTCAAGGTCGATCTGGGGCGCTCCAAGGGAAAGATCACCGTCGAGTTCGCCACCCTGGACGACCTGCGCCGGATCGTAGACCTGATGTCGCCGGCTGCAGACGAATCCATTTAGTCATCAAGCGATAAAGCGTTTTGTCGACAAATAGCTAGAGGGATTTCAGCCAGGTCATCGAGCCGGTCGAGATGACTCCGGTGACGAGGGATAGATGTGATCTCGACAAGCTCGACCACCGGCGATGTCCGATCATCGAGCTTGTCGAGATGACCCCTGAACGGGGCGGCCCTCGAACTACTGCGTGTTCGTGGAGGGGTGCTCCGCACCCCGGATCGGCAGGCCCGGGATCGGGCCGGTCGCACCGAACGTCTCCAGGAGCTCCATCTCGGCCTCGATGACGCCGGCCAGGCGACGTACGCCTTCTCGGATCCGCTCCGGGGTGGGGTAGCAGTAGGAGATCCGCATCGAGGAGGCGCCGAAGCCGTCGGCGTAGAAGCCGGTGCCGGGGACGTACGCCACGCGGGCGGTGACCGCGCGGGGCAGCATGGCCTTGCAGTCGATGCCGGCAGGGAGCGTCAGCCAGACGAAGAAGCCGCCGTCGGGCTTGGTCCAGGTGCAGGCCGCGGGCATGTAGTCCTCGAGCGCGTCGAGCATGGTGTCGCGGCGCTCGCGGTACATCTCCCGCATCTCCTTGATCTGGCCCTGCCAGTCGTGGTTGGAGAGATAGGCGGAGACGGCCATCTGGTTGAACGGCGGCGGGCAGAGCGTCGCGGACTCCTGGGCGAGCACCAGCTTCTCGCGGATCGCGGAGGGGGCCAGCGCCCAGCCGACGCGCAGGCCGGGGGAGAACGTCTTGGAGAAGGACCCGAGGTAGATGACACCGGGGTCCTGGGCCCGCATCGCCGGCCGAGGCTCGTCGTCGAAGCCGAGGAGGCCGTAGGGGTTGTCCTCCAGCACCAGGATGTCGTGGCGCCGGCAGATCTCCAGGATCTGGGTGCGGCGTTCGGGGGTCATGGTGACGCCGGTGGGGTTCTGGAAGTTCGGGATCGTGTAGAGGAACTTCACCTTGCGACCCGAGGCCTTCGTGGAGACGATCGCCTGCTCCAGAGCGCTCGGGATGAGGCCCTCTGAGTCGACCTCGGCGTGCACCACGTCGCACTGGTAGCCCTTGAAGACACCGAGGGCCCCGACGTACGACGGGGCCTCACAGATCACGACGTCGCCGGGGTCGCAGAAGACGCGGGTGACCAGGTCGACGGCCTGCTGGGAGCCGACGGTGACGACGACGTCGTCGGGGTGGGCTTCGATGCCCTCCAGGCGCATGACCTCGCAGATCTGCTCGCGGAGCACGGGATCGCCCTGGCCGCCGCCGTACTGCAGCGCCGTCGGGCCCTGGCTCAGGACGAGGTCCTTGATCGAGTCGCCGACAACGTCCAGCGGGAGGCTGGAGATGTTGGGCATGCCGCCGGCCAGCGAGACGACCTCCGGGCGCGCTGCGACTGCGAAGAGAGCTCGCACCTCAGAGACCGTCATACCTGCCGTGCGGGCGGCGTAACGGTCGGCGTACGGGTCGAGGCGGGATGATGTTGCGCGCTGGGGAAGATCAGTCATGGTGTCACCATCATGAAGGATCGCATACGCTGGTGACAGACCCTTAACCGATCATCAAGGGTGAGACATGGCACGCCGCATCCTGCCGCTGACGCTGGACCTCTTCGCCGAGGTCCCGGCGCCGTGCCGTGCCTGTCTGTTCTGGGAGCGGGATCCGGTCGGCCATCGCCGCGTCGCCTCCTCGCAGACGATCGCGGCCAAGGAGGCGTGGATCTCCGAGGTGCTCCGCGAATGGGGGTCGTGCGGTCGGGTCGCCGTCGTGGACGGCAAGCCGGTGGGGTTCGTGCTCTACGCGCCACCGGTCTTCGTCCCCCGGGTGGCCTCGTTCCCCTCCGGGCCGGTGTCCGCCGACGCCGTCCTGATGACCACCGTGTGGATCGATCCGCGACATGTCGGTGGCGGGATCGGCCGGATGCTGGTCCAGGGAATGGCCCGTGACCTGGTGCAACGTGGTGAGTGCCGAGCGATCGAGGCCTTCGGTGACGTGGGGCCACTGAGTGGGATCCACGGCCGCCGCTGCGCCGCCCCGGCCGACTTCCTGGGGCGCGTCGGGTTCAAGACCCATCGGGAGCATCCCACCGTGCCGCGGATGCGGATGGACCTGAAGCAGACCGTCACCTGGATCGACGACTTCGAGTCCGCGTGGGAGCGGATCCGGGAGGTCGTACGTCCTCGCACCCATCCGTCGCCGGCCTCCACGGAGCTGCATCGCGACAGCGAGTGAATGTTTCCCGTGAAACGGTGGTGGTCGAGCCGGTGGTCGAGCCTGTCGAGACCACGAGCCCCTGGTGGTCGAGCCTGTCGAGACCACGAGCCCCTGGTGGTCGAGCTTGTCGAGACCACGAGTCGCCACACCTCAATCTCGCCGCCCCAAACTGCCAACTCGGCCGTCAAAAGTGCCGTCTCGGCCGACGGGGCGGACGTCTCGGCGAAATGACGATCGCGCGCCACTGTGACAGTGGCGCGCCATCGTGTGACAGCTGGTGTCAGCCGATGAACTCCTGGAGCTCCTTGAGGAGCGCGGCCTTCGGCTTGGCGCCGACGATGGACTTCACGACCTCGCCGTTCTGGTAGACGTTGATGGTCGGGATGCCGGTCACGCGGTAGGTGGAGGGGGTGACCGGGTTCTCGTCGACGTTCATCTTGGTGAAGGTGACCTTGTCACCGTGCTCACCGGCGAGCTCCTCGAGGATCGGGGAGACCTGGCGGCACGGGCCGCACCACTCGGCCCAGAAGTCGACCAGTACGGGCTTGTCGGACTTCAGAACGGTCGAGTCGAACTCGGCGTCGGTCACGGCGGTCATGTTGTCAGCCACGATGGGTTCCTTCTCGGTAGGGACGGGTTGGGAGGTCTGTGGTCAGAACGCTGGGCTTGTGCCGCACATTCCCGGAGAAAACGTACGAGACGTCAGGCCGAGACAGCGGCAGCGGCCTCGGCGTGGGCCTGGTGAGCCAGGAACTTCTCCGCGTCGAGCGCGGCCTGGCAGCCGGTGCCGGCGGCGGTGATGGCCTGGCGGTAGACGTGGTCGACCAGGTCACCGGCGGCGAAGACGCCCTCGATGTTGGTGGCGGTCGAGCCCTCCTTGGTCAGGACGTAGCCGTCGTCGTCGAGGTCGACCTGGCCCACCAGCAGCTCCGACCGCGGGATGTGGCCGATCGCGATGAACAGGCCGGCGCACTCGAGGTCGCGCAGCTCCCCGGTCTTGGTGTCCTTGACGGTGATGCTCTCCACGGACAGCTCGCCGTTGATCGACTCGACCACGGAGTTCCAGGCGATCTCGAGCTTCGGGTCGGCGAAGGCGCGCTCCTGCATGATCTTCGAGGCGCGCAGCTCGTCGCGGCGTACGAGCAGGGTGACCGAGGAGCCGAAGCGGGTCAGGAAGAGGGCCTCCTCCAGGGCAGAGTCACCGCCGCCGACGACCACGATGGGCTTCTGGCGGAAGAAGAAGCCGTCGCAGGTGGCACACCAGGAGACGCCCTTGCCGGAGAGCTCGTCCTCGCGGGGCAGGCCGAGCTTCTTGTAGCCCGAGCCGGTGGCGAGGATGACGGCCTTCGCGTAGTGGGTGTCGGTCGCGGTCTTGATCACCTTGATCGGCCCGGTGAGGTCCATCTCGACCACGTCGTCGGGCTCGAGCTCGGCACCGAAGCGCTCGGCCTGGGCACGCATGTTGTCCATCAGCTCCGGGCCCATGATGCCGTCACGGAAACCGGGGAAGTTCTCGACCTCGGTGGTGTTCATCAGGGCACCGCCGGCGGTCACCGACCCCTCGAAGACGAGCGGCTGCAGTCCGGCGCGGGCGCTGTAGACCGCTGCGGTGTAGCCCGACGGGCCGGAACCCACCACGATCACGTTGCGGGGGTCGGTCGGGGACGACGGGGTCGGCATCAATGGCTCCTCAGGTGTGGCTGGCGAACTGCACAACAGATCGTAGGCCACGTACATTCCTTGGCCCTGAACGCGGACCAAGCGGCGGCTCGGCTCAGGCCAGCGGGGTGCCGAGGACCTCGATCTCCTTGACCTCGGCACGATAGCCACCGTCACCAGTGGGCAGGCCGGTCAGCCAGACGAGTACGTAGCCGCCCTCGGGTGCGCCTTCGAGCTTGATCTCGCCTTCGGTGCCGACGCTGCCCTTCGCAGCCGGAGCGCCGCTGGGGTCGCTGGTCCACGGCGAGTCGCCGACGTAGACGCTGATGTCCGTGGGCTCACCGATCATCCGGAACTTCAGGGAGTCGACCGCGTAGTCACCCTTGAGGTTGAGCACGATGCCGATACCCGGCTTCAGCGAACGCGGGCCGTCACCGATCTGGTCGTTGTAGGTCGACGTGCGCCAGTTGGTGGCAGGGTCGTCCTTGCCGTCCACCACGCCCGCGACCAGGTCGGGGTACTCGGTGGGCGGGTCGCCGTGCGGGTCGAGGTCCTTGGCGGTGATGTCCTTGATCGGCGTCGGCTTGGTCTCGGCCGGGGTGTCTCCGCCGTTGTTGCCGGTGCCGGGGTTCTCCGCGGTGGTGTTGGGGTCGTCGCCGACGATGTTCCAGGCGATCGAGCCGGCGATGAGGACCAGGACCACGAGGGCGACGCCCATCGCGATGCGGAGCCAGCTGGCCCCCGGCTTCTGGTTGTAGTCGGGCTCCTCGGCGATCGCTACGTTGGCGCCGGTCCAGGGGCCCTGCCAGCCGTTGTAGGAGGCGTCCGGGGCCACCGGGCGGCGAGCGGCCGGAGGGGCCTGCTGCGGACGCTGTGGCGGTACGTAGCCGGGGGTCTCGTCGGCGAAGAGGGGCTTCGACGGGGTCGGATCCTGCATCGGCGGCGGCGTGGAGGGACGCTGACGCTGGGGACGTACGACTTCGGGGGCCACGCCGATGGCGTTGGAGACGGCCGGTGCCCCGGTGGGCTCGAGCTTGGCCGGCGGGGCCATCGCCTGGGTGTCCTCGTCGACCGCCGAGGGCCGGTTGAGGGGCGCGGTCGGCTCGCCGGAGAAGCCGGCGAGCGCGGAGTGGAGCTCGGCGGCGGTCAGGGGCGGCATGTCGGCGCCGCTGCCCAGCACCCGGTCGCACAGGTCGTCGAGCGGACGCGGCACGCCGGCGCGTACCTGCCGGGGACGGAGCACACGGCCGTGGTCGCGCGGCGCCGGCGGCATCGAGGAGAGCGTCTCGCCGGCCCACTTGCCGGTCAGGGCGGCGTAGAGGACGCCGACGGCGTCGACCCGGTCGCGTCGCTGGGCGTCGCGGGTGTCGGGGTCGATCCCGTGCAGCGCGGCGTCGACTCCGAAGCCGATGATGCGCACCGCGCCGAGGTCGTCGAGCAGCACGGCCTCGGGGTTGAGCCGGCCGTGGGCGTGGCCCTGGTCGTGAGCCACGACCAGCAGGTCGGCGACCTCGGAGGCGATCCAGGCGGCCTGCTGCGGAGGCAGCGGACCACCGGCGGCCAGGGCGTTCTCCAGGGACGCGCCCTCGCCCCACTCGTTGACGACGTACGCGACCTGGTCGGTCTGAGCGGCGTCGAGCACGCGCAGCATCCGGGGGTCACCGACGGCGGCGGAGTTGCGGGCGGCGGCCATCAGGCGGGGCGCACGCTCGTCGTGGGCGTCGAGGACGTGCACGGCAACCGGGCGGCCGAGCACCGCGTCCTGGGCACGCCAGAAGCGTCCCTCACGGGACTCGCTCAGCAGATCCGTCAGCTGGTATCTGCCGGCGAGGACGTCGCCTGATTGCGTGAACTCCATATCGGACCCATTCTTTCAGACCTTGCCAGACAGTGATGAGGCTGTCCGATGGTGGTCAAGGGCAGGTGCTCAACGACGCAGCCGTCGGGCGACCTGTTGCACCATCGTGGTCAGCTCCTTGACCTGGGCAGCCTGCGCCCCGAGGAGCAGCATGCCGAGATGCAGCGCCCCGACGATAGCGGCACCGATCAAGGCCAGCACCATCGTCGGCTCGTCGTTGATCAGGCCCAGCCCGGTGCGCAGCAGCCACGCCGCGACAGCGGCGACGACGGTCACCATCAGCAGGCGGGCGAGGAACGCCAGCAGCCCGCGGCCGTCCAGGTCGCCGAGGGTGCGCTTGAGCACGACGTACGAGACCACGGAGCCGACCAGGTAGGACAGCGAGTAGGCGCCGGCCAGGGCTGCGGCGGTGTGCTCGGCGGAGAAGGCCCGGGTCAGCAGCAGCGCAGCGACGATGTTGGTCGCCGCGACCGAGCACTGGATGAAGAAGACGGTGCGGTTCTGCTCCAGCGAGTAGAAGCCGCGCAGCAGCAGGTAGTGGATCGTGAAGAAGACCAGTCCGGCCGCGAAGACCGACAGCGTCGGGGCGTAGAGCTGGAAGGTGTCCGCGCCGGCGCCGTAGCCGAACAGGAGGTGCGCGATGTCCTCGGCCAGCACCGGAATCACGGCAGCGAGCGGAATGACGAGCGCGAGCGCGTTGCGCAGCTGGTGCGACAGCGTACGTCCCAGCTCGGGGAGCTCGCCGGCGGCGCCGTGGCGCGAGAGCAGCGGCAAGATCGCCGTGGCCAACGAGACCGTGATGATCGAGTGGGGCACCTGAGTGACCAGGAAGCTGTTGGAGTAGACCGTGTATCCGACGTCTTCCTTGCTTGCGCCGTTTGAGGAGAGCCGGACCACGATCGTGTACGCCACCTGGTTGACAACCACGAAGAGCACGGTCCACACGGCCAGCCGTCCGGTCTGGGACAGGCCGGCGCCGCGGAAGTCGAAACGCGGCCGGAAGCGCACCCCAGTCTTGTGCAGCACCGGAAGGAGCAGCAGGAACTGGAGCACGATGCCGAGCGTGGATCCGAGCCCGAGCAGCGTCTCCTGGCCGGTTGTGAAACCACCGACGTTCGACGGCCCGAAGACGACCAGGTAGATCACCAGGGTCGAGATCGCGATGATGTTGTTGGCTATGGGCGCCCACATCATCGGGCCGAAGCTGCCGCGGGCGTTGAGCACCTGCCCGACCAGCACGAACATCCCGTAGAAGAAGACCTGCGGCAGGCACCAGCGGGCGAAGTCGATGGCCGACTCGAGCTGGGCCTTGTTGTCAGCGGTGTACCAGTCGGCACCGAGGTAGAGGCGCATCAGCAGCGGCGCCCCGAGGACGAGGATGACCGTGACCACGCCGAGGAACAGCCCGGCGAGGGTGATGATCCGGTCGGTGTAGGCGGCCCCGCCGTCAGCGTCGTTCTTCTGCGCCTTGACCAGCTGCGGCACGAGCACCGCGTTTAAGACGCCGCCCGCCAGCAGGATGTAGAGCATGTTGGGGACGGTGTTGGCGATGTTGAAGACGTCGGCGTGCAGCCCGGAACCCAGGGCCGCGACCAACAGGGCGGATCGGAGGAAGCCGCTGAGCCGGGAGAACATCGTCCCTGCGGCCATCACCGCGCTGTTGGCCAGGACCGAGCTTCCGCCGGACTTCTGCTCGGTGGCTGTCACGCTTCTCCTGACGTACGGGCTTTCTTGGCCTTCATGATGCGCCGGGTGAGTCGCACGGCGATCGCCGCGAAGAGTAGCGCGCAGCCGGTGCCGACGAACCACCAGATCACCCCGCTCACCTGCGAGGGGCGGATCGGGACGGAGGCGTGGGCACCCAGCGGGTTGCCCTTGGTGTCGGTGACGACGATGAGCGCGGTGTGGGTGCCGGTGTCGTGCATGCTCGCCGCGAGGTTGAAGCTCGCCTTCGAGTTGGCGTCGAGCTGGACGGGCTCGGAGGTGGCGACCCGGAGCGAGTCGTCGGTGATCGCGTCCAGCCGCACCGTGACCGGTTCGTCGAGCTCGTTGCTCAGGGTGACCTGGAACTCGCCGCCCTTCATGCTCGACAGGATCACCTTCGGCGGGACGCTCACGGTGATCGAGCTCAGCTCCGAGCTGATCTGGTCGAGCGCGTTCGCGGCCGAGTCGGTGTCGCCCTTGCGAGCGGAGTAGGAGGTCGTCGTCAGCGCCTCGCTGAGGACGTCGTCGGCGACCTCGTCGTTGTGGGTCAGGACGCGCTGCAGCAGCTCGCCGGCTCCGATGAGGTCGTTGGCGGCATTGATCCGGTCGGAGGAGATCTCCGCCTTCATCTCGCGGCGCGGGTAGCGGAGCCGGTCGACGGTGACCGAGGTCGGCTTGTGCCCGGCGATCGCCTCGGACAGCGTCGAGGACTCGATCCAGGGGGCGTTCTCCCACGGGGTGACGAACGAGGCCGGGCTCTGCGGAGGGTGCCAGCCGTCGGGGATCACCGCCACGAGCGGCTTGCCGGAGCCCCGGCTCAGGGCCGCCTCGGCGACGATCCGCTGGCGCACGGAGATGGCGTCGACGGGGTCGTTGGGTCCGGGCCCGCCGGCCGCCGCCCCGGAGGAGGTCACGATCATCTGGTGGCCGTCGAGGTCGGCGACGACCGGCGCGGTGCCGCGGAACATCCGGTCGCTGACCAGGTTGACCGCACCCGGCTCGAGGAGGTTGACCGCGGCTCGGTCGAGGTAGCCCGTCGGCGGGGCGACGGCCGAGGTCGCCTTGATGCCGAGCTCGGTGAGCGCCTGGGCGGTCTGCTCCCGCGCGGTGGCCAGCAGGTCGGGATCGTTGGTCGCGAGCGCGGACAGGTCGGGATCGGCGTACGGGAGCGCGAGCAGGTTGTGGCCGGCGAGCGCCTTCTCCAGGCGGCCGAGCCAGACGGTCGCGGCCTTCTGCGCGGCCTTCGCCTCCTCGTCGACCGATTGCTCGGCGGCGGTGTCGGCACTGGCCGACGCGCTCGGCAGCAGCGCGGAGGCGGAGGGCGACGCGCTCTGGCTCCCGCTCTCCTCCGGCTCCTCGCCGCTCTCGTCCGTCGGCGACAGGTTGCGGGGCGGGTTGCCCTCGGCGAGGTTGCGTACGGCATCGATCAGTGCGGGGTCGATCGCCCAGGTCAGGCTGGGGATCTCGGTGCCGGTCTCGAGCATCCGGAAGAGGCGGCCGCCGGCGCTGAGGTCACGGGTCCAGCCGGGGAGGTAGTTGACGCTGCCGTCGGCGTTGTAGACCACGCTGCGCCGCAGGGGCATGACCAGCGAGACCTTCTCGGCCTTGGCCTTCTTGTTCGGCTCCTTGACCAGCGGAAGGAAGGTGCGCGCCCGGCCGTCGGCGGTGGTGGGAGTGGTCGCGCCCAGCGCGTGCACCCCGAACCAGTAGACGCCCGGCTGGGTCACGTGCAGGAGCTTGCGAGGCACCCGGAGCGACCACGAGTAGCTCTCGCCGGGGGCGAGGTCGGGGACCGCCGCGTACGCCCCCTCGGTCACGATCCGCTCGCCCACCAGCGCGTCGGCCGGCATCTCGGCGGCCTCGGCCAGCTCCTTGGAGGTGGTCATCGGCGTGTCGCCGATGAACGGGTAGATCCTGACGCCGTTCCACTCGTCCTCGGTGGTGTTGACGACCTTGCCACGCACCGTGATGCGGCCCTTGGTGCGGCCGTCGAGGCTGACCGTGTCGAGCTGGTCGATGCTCACCGCCAGCGGGTCGGTCTCCTCGGGCTCGTCCGCAGCGTGGGCGGGCGTCGGGGACAGCCACATCAGCAGGGGTGCCAGCAGCGCCAGGACGAGTGCGGCGGCGGCTCGCCCGCGTGGCCGCGGGGGCCTCGCCTGATGCTGGCGGACTGGCATGACTTCGAGAATATCTTTCCGGGGGTGCGGTCCTCGTAGACTGCGGCGTTGTGTCCGACAGCCAGCTTCCCCCGATCAGCGTCGCCGATGTTCAGCGATCGGTGACTGCTGAACTGGACCGTATCGCACCGGTGATCGACTCCCTCGGAGAGGCCTTCGCTGCAGACGGTCACGAGCTGGCCCTGGTCGGTGGACCCGTCCGCGACGCGATGCTCGGCCGTCGTCACAACGACCTCGACTTCACCACCTCGGCCCGCCCCGAGGAGACCGAGAAGATCCTGCGTACGTGGGGTGAGGCGCTGTGGGACATGGGCCGTGACTTCGGCACCATCGGCACCCGCAAGGGCCCGTGGCAGGTGGAGGTCACCACCTACCGCTCCGAGGCCTACACGGCCGACTCCCGCAAGCCCGAGGTGGCCTACGGAACGTCGCTGGCCGATGATCTCGTACGCCGCGACTTCACCGTCAACGCGATGGCGGTGCGGCTCCCGGGCCGTGAGGTCGTCGACCTCTACGGCGGTGTCGTCGACCTGGCGACCCGGGTGCTGCGGACCCCCGGGACCCCCGAGGACTCCTTCTCCGACGACCCGCTGCGGATGATGCGGGCGGCGCGGTTCGCTGCCCAGCTCGGCTTCGAGGTCGCGCCCGAGGTCGTCGCGGCGATGAAGGACATGGCCTCGCGGATCTCGATCATCTCCGCCGAGCGGGTCCGCGACGAGCTGGTGAAGCTGATCTGCGCGCCCTTCCCGCGGCGCGGGCTCACGCTGCTCGTCGAGACCGGTCTGGCCGACCTGGTGCTGCCCGAGCTGACCGCGCTGCGGATGGAGCGCGACGAGCACAACCGCCACAAGGACGTCTACGAGCACACCCTCACCGTGCTCGAGCAGTCGATCGACCAGGAGGCGCGTCTTGGTGGTGAGCCCGACTTCGTGTCGCGGTTCGCGGCACTGATGCACGACGTCGGCAAGCCCCGCACCCGGAAGTTCCACGACGACGGCACCGTCTCGTTCCACCACCACGACGTCGTCGGCGCCAAGATGACCCGCAAGCGGATGAAGGCGCTGCGGTTCTCCAACGACGAGATCGAGGCGGTCTCGAAGCTGGTCGAGCTGCACCTGCGCTTCCACGGCTACGGCGACGGCGACTGGACCGACTCGGCGGTGCGCCGCTACGTCCGCGACGCCGGCGACCAGCTCGAGCGGCTCCACGTCCTCACCCGTGCCGACTGCACCACTCGCAACCGCCGCAAGGCCGACCGCCTCGCCCGCACCTACGACGCCCTCGAGGCCCGCATCGAGCGGATCTCCGAGGAGGAGGAGCTCGCCGCCCTCCGCCCCGCGCTCGACGGCAACCAGATCATGTCGCTGCTCGACATCCCTCCGGGTCGTGAGGTCGGGGCTGCGTACAAGTTCCTCATGGACCTGCGCCTCGACGAGGGCATCCTCTCCGAGGACGAGGCCGCCAAGCGGCTCCTCGACTGGTGGGCCGAGCGCGACTCGACGCCTTGAGCGAACCATGCGGCGTACGCCTTGGGCGATCTGTCCGATGACGGCGCAGCGCATCTGTTGACATCTGGGCACCTACTGTCCATCGAGTCATACTGAGGGTACGGTTCCGGCATGACGACGATCACAGATCTCGAGGCAACGACCACGATCAACGCGACGCCGGCGCAGGTGTGGGCGGCGATCACCGACCTGCCACGGATGGCTTCGTGGAGCCCGCAGGTGGTGAAGACGATCGTGTTCGGGCCGGTCAAGGAGGGGACTCGGTTCCTCAACATCAACCACCAGGGCTGGAAGCACTGGCCGACCAACGCCAAGGTCGTACGTTTCACCCCGCACTCGGACTTCGCGTTCCGGATCACCGAGAACACCACGGTGTGGTCGTTCCGGCTCGAGGAGACGCCGGAGGGGACCCTGGTGACCCATCGGCGTGAGACGCCGACCGGCATCTCCGCCCTCTCCCGCTCGCTGACGAAGATCGCGTTCGGTGGTCAGGAGGGCTTCACCGAGGAGCTGCGTACGGGCATGGCGACCACGCTCGCCAAGCTCAAGGCCGACCTCGAGGGCTGAGCCACCGAGAGGGTTCAGGTGCGGGCGTTGGTGGTCCAGCGGTAGACGGTGCGCTGGCTGACGCCCAGCCTGGCGGCCACGTCCGGCACCCGGGCACCGGCGCGGACCAGGACCCGGGCGGCCTGGGACTTGTCCTCGGGGAGGTTTGCGAGCAGGTCCTCGACCTCGTCGGGGAAGGTGTCGGGGTAGTCCATCGCCGGCTCGGGGTCGGGGATGTTCTCCGGGAACGGGATGCGGTCGAGGAGCGTGCCGTCGGTGTCGGACGGCTTGGTGGCCGTGCGGCCGTTGCTGAACTGAGGAGCCATCCCGGCGCCCGGGGCGGCGTCCGCGGCGGAGCTGGCGGCCTCGGTCACCCGGCTCGAGACCTGGCGGCGGGTGTCGGTGGTGGCGAGCGCGGACGCCGTCTCGCGGGTGCGGTTCTCCCGCGCCGGCAGCACCTCGCGGGGCATGTCGGCGAGGTCGTTCGGGATCTGCTCGGTGATCTCGTCGGCGATCTGCTCGGCAGCGAGCTTCTCCACGACCGGCACACTGAGCGCCTCATGCACGTCGGGGAGCGTGATCGGCAGCCGGTCGGCCTGACGGGTGCCCTCGGCGACCGCGGCGAAGGCGTCGACCCACTGGTTGATCTGCTCGCGCATCGCGCCCGGGGCGACGGACCGCAGCGCGACCGCCTCGGCACGCCAGTAGCGCTTCTGCGCACGTTCGAGCTTCCGGCGCGACCCGGCCGTACGCTTCCGCAGCGCCGTGTCGCGGGCCCGCCTCCACTCGACGCGGGTGGCCAGGAGGGCGTGCATCCGGGCGCCCATCCGCAGGTCGGACCAGGAGCGCTCCATGGCGAGGTGACGGTCGCCGACGAGCGCCAGGTGCCACATCAGCGCAGCCAGCAGCGGCACGATGAACCGGAACGCCGCGGCGGTGACGGCGTGGCCGAGATGGATCTCGTGCCATCCCGCGAAGAAGCCGGATGCGGCCGACAGCAGCCAGGTCAGGGTCAGCAGCGTCTGCGCCGGCCGGTCCTGCTGGGCCGCCTCTCGCGCCATCAGTGCGACGGTGACCAGCGAGAGCTCGAAGACGCCGGCGAAGGCGTACGCATTGATCGCGCCCATGGCGAGCACGTCGCGGCCGAAGCCGACCATGGCGACGTACGCGGCCGCCGTCGAGATCAGCGCGACCGAGACTGCTCCGAAGAGGATGAGGCCACGGCCACTGCCCGTCGGGGTCGTCCGCTCGCGGGTCGTGTCGTTGTCGGGACGCATCGTGGGGTTCTCCCGGGCCAGAGGCGATCGATCGTTCGGGCCCGGAGTCTAGGGGATGGAACACGTGTTCGATGAGTGCGTGGATGGAGTGTTGCCGAACCGGGCAGAAATTCGGCCGCCGGGACCCGTCGCCCGGGGCTACAGTCCCGACATGTCGAAGACGGCGGTGCGCCGCGTACTTTTCAAGTCGTTCTGGGCGGTGATCGGGCTGGTCATCGCGGTCAGCCTCTTCAAGCTGGCCTTCACCGGTTCGACGCAGGATGCCGACGGTGCGCCGTTGACGCCGACCGGCGAGATCCCGCCGGAGGAGGTCGTCGCCGAGAAGGGCACGATCTCCAACTCCCTCACGATCGACGGCACGATCGTCATCGACAAGCCGGTCTCCGCCACCAGCTCGGTCAGCGGCGTGCTGGCGCACCGGTTCGCCGAGACCGGCGCCAAGGTGAGGAAGGGCGACAAGCTCTTCCAGGTGCGCGTCGAGGAGGAGCCCGCCGAGGAGGAGCCGGTCGAGGAGGAACCCGTCGAGCAGCCCGGGAACGTCGACGACGCCACCGGCGACGGCGACCGCGACGACGCCCCGGTCGAGCCGGCGGCACCCAAGCCGGTCTACCACTGGTACACGGTCGTCGCGCCCGCGACCGGCATCGTCGGCAACTACGCCGTCGACATGATGGCCGACGTCGCCGAGGACGGCGTGGTCGTCTCGATCCGCCCCACCACCTTCCACGCGGTCGGCGCGATCTCGCCGCTGGACCGCTACCGCCTGGCCGGCAACCCCGACAAGGTCACGGTCACCATCGAAGGCGGCCCGAAGCCGTTCACCTGCACCGATCTGCGCGTCGGCGACGCGGCGACCGAGACCATCGAGAGCGACAGGCCCGAGGGCGAGATGATGGAGGGCGGCTCCGTCGGCGAGGGCGAGTCGGGAGCGGGCGCCCGGATCAGCTGCCTGGTGCCGCAGAAGGTGACGGTCTTCGACGGCCTGACGATGACGATGACGATCGACGCGGGCACGAGCGACGGCGACGTCGTCACCATCCCGGTCACCGCGGTCACCGGCCTGGTGCGCGAGGGCACCGTCTGGGTCGTCGGCGAGGACGGCACGCCCACCGAGCAGCCGGTCAAGCTCGGCCTCACCGACGGCAAGCTGGTCGAGGTCACCAGCGGGCTGAAGGCCGGCGACTCGGTGCTGCGCTACGTCCCGGGCTCGAAGGAGTCGGGCGGCGGGAGGGGCGACGAGATGGCCGAGGAAATGCCCATGGGGGAGATGTGAGCGCTGAGGAGCTCCTGAGGCTGACCGGCGTGGCCCGCACGGTCGAGCTCCCCGACGGCGAAGACCTGCACATCCTGACCGGAGTCGACCTGCACGTTCGCCGCGGGGACCATGTCGGCATCGTCGGCCGCTCCGGCACCGGCAAGTCGACGCTGCTGAACCTGCTCGGCCTGCTGGACCGGCCCACCGGCGGCACCCTGGAATGGGCCGGCCGCAACGTCACCGACATCAGCAACCGGCAGGCCGCCCGGATCCGCGGACGCGACGTCGGGTTCGTCTTCCAGCAGTTCAACCTGCTGCCGGGACGTACGGCGCTGGAGAACGTGATGGCGCCGCTCCTCTACGCCTCGGGCCGGGAGTTCTGGCAGCGCAGGAAGCGTGCAGCGGAGATGCTCGAGCAGGTCGGGCTCGGCGACCGGCTCGACGCGATGCCGCAGTTCCTCTCCGGCGGCGAGCAGCAGCGCATCGCCATCGCCCGCGCCTTGGTACGCACGCCGTCGGTCGTGCTGGCAGACGAGCCCACCGGGGCGCTCGATGTGGAGACGGGCGCGATGGTGATGAAGCTGCTCGACCAGGCGACCTACGACTCCGGCGCCGCCCTGATCACCATCACCCACGACCAGAACGTCGCGGCGCTCGCCCGGCGGCGGTTCCGACTCGCCGAGGGACGGCTGCACCCGCTGACCGAGGAGGCGGTGGCGTGAGGACGTCCGTGGCACGGCTCGCCACCGGACTGGCCGCCTCGACCGTCGAGGCGTGGCAGGAGCTGCGCATCCACAAGCTCCGGGTGCTGCTGTCGCTGGTCGGGGTCGCGGTGGCGGTCGCTTCGATCACCGCGACCGTCGCGGCCGGCCAGATCGCGAAGCAGATGTTCACCGAGTCCTACGAGGTCGAGGGGCGGCCGGCGCACATCTCGGTCATGGCCTATGACGACCGCAACGGCATGCCGCTCGCCGTCGAACGGGTCCGGCCCGCGTTCCAGACCGTCACGGAGCGGTTCGGGGTGACGTACGCATCGGCTCGGATCTCCGCCTACGACATCAAGGCGACCACCGCGAGCCGGAGCAAGC
>NZ_JBHVKN010000097.1:8351-18478 GCF_042798075.1 Nocardioides sp. NPDC057772 | reverse complement strand
GCTCGGGCGAAGCGGTGGTAGGGCTGCTGCGCCGCGGCATCACCGCGCGCCAGATCATGACCAAGGAGGCCTTCGAGAACGCCATCGCCGTCGTGATGGCCCTCGGCGGTTCCACCAACGCCGTGCTGCACCTGTTGGCCATCGCCAACGAGGCCGAGGTCGGCCTGTCTCTTGACGACTTCACCCGGATCGGCGAGAAGGTCCCCCACCTCGCCGACCTCAAGCCGTACGGCAAGTACGTCATGAACGACGTCGACAAGATCGGCGGGATTCCGGTGGTGATGAAGGCGCTCCTGGACGCGGGACTGCTCCACGGCGACTGCCTCACGGTGACCGGGAAGACCATGGCGGAGAACCTCGCCGAGCTGAGCCCGCCCACGCTCGACGACGACGTGATCCACTCGTTCGAGCGGCCGATCCACCGCACCGGTGGTCTCACCATCCTGAAGGGCTCGCTGGCGCCCGAGGGTGCAGTCGTCAAGACGGCTGGCTTCGACGACACCGTCTTCCGCGGCACTGCCCGGGTCTTCGACGGGGAGCGGGCCGCGATGGACGCCCTCGAAGAAGGCCGCATCGTCGCGGGCGACGTCGTGGTCATCCGCAACGAGGGCCCGAAGGGCGGCCCGGGCATGCGGGAGATGCTCGCCATCACGGGAGCCATCAAGGGCGCTGGTCTCGGGAAGGATGTCCTGCTGATCACCGACGGCCGGTTCTCAGGAGGCACCACGGGCCTCTGCGTCGGCCACATCGCCCCCGAGGCCGTCGACGCCGGCCCGATCGCGTTCGTCCGCGACGGCGACCCCATCGTCCTCGACGTCGTCAACCGCACCCTCGAGGTCGAGGTGGAACCCGAGGAGCTGGAGCGGCGGAAGGTCGGCTGGGAGCCACTTCCCCCGAAGTATCGTCGCGGCGTGCTCGGCAAGTACCGACGCACGGTGCAGTCGGCCGCCGTCGGCGCAGTCACGAGCTAGCTGTACTCGGCCAGGAGGTTGGTGACACTCCGGGTCGGTTGTTGACGTAGCGAAGACCTCCGGGGGCGGTGGTTGCCGTCACGGCTGCTCGATTCAGCCGTACGCTTCTATCCGATCTGGTTCTACTTCGGGATCGAATTTGTGGCAGGCGTGGCCCTTCTTCTGTGCGCTTGACCACGCTTGATTCGGCTATGCTGCCCACCGTGGGATCTCGGCCGACAGTAGACGCGTCTGTACAACCGCCACGTCCGCGCGCCCCGGGCGCGCGCGGTATGAGCCAGCGAGTCGACTGGCACAACGATCCGACGGCGCCCGAGGTGAACAGCATCAGGCCCAGCGCCGGCGCCTTCGTGCTCGACGACGCGGGCCGCATCCTGCTGGTCCGCCGCAACGACACCGGCAACTGGACCATGCCCGGCGGGGCGATGGAGCCCGGCGAGTCGCTGACGGCGGCCGCGGTCCGCAAGACGTTCGAGGAAACCGGCATCACCATCGAGGTGACCGGCCTGGTCGGGATCTGGACCAACCCTCGTCACCGGATCGAGAACACCGCCAACGGCGAGGTACGCCAGGAGTGCTCCATCATCTACGCCGGCCGCTACCTCGCCGGCGAGCCCACCCCCTCGCCCGAGAACACCCACGCCGAATGGGTGTCTCCCGCGATCATCCCCAGCCTTCAGATGGACCGCAGCCAGCGCGTGAGGATCGACTGGGCCCTCAACCGCGACTTCCCCCACCTCGACCCCAACCCCTGATCACGGCCGGGCGAGCTGGCAGCCCGGCCTGCACGGAGTCAGCCGTCCCGTAACCACGCGGCCAGTTCGACGGTCGCCGAAGTCGGCGCGGGACATGCCGCGAAGAACGACGACGTACGCCAGGTGGTGATCTCCTCGACCATGTCGCCGGGCAGCAAGCGCTGCAGATACGCAAGGAGATCGTCGATGCCGGTCCGCGCGGCAAGAGCGATCGACGCATCCGACCCCTGGGGCTGCAGAAGGGCTGCGTCGATGTAGCAGTACGCGTCGAAGTTGATGTTCTTCGCGCGCCAGATCAGAGGGACATCCTCGAGGCGACCGTCGCAGAAGAGCATCCAGCAACAGGCCAGCAGGACAACCCCACAACCGTCACCCGCCTCCTTGCGCGACGCGATCTCGTACGCAGTGACAGCACGAAGCAGGTCGAGATCACCCGCGCGCCGTTCTTTCAGCAGCGTCGCAACGATCGCCGGCCTGTCCACCGCATCAACCGGCCCGGACGCTTCCGGCCCGAACAACGAGGGCCACGAATCCGCGCCAGCACTGCGAGCCCGCAGCAGGAGATCGATCCCCGTTCCCATGGGATTCCCTCCCTTTCTCGCTCGTCAGCCGCCGACTCCGCAAGTCCGAGCGCCCGTCGCGAACATCGGCATGAGCTCTTCGGCAGCAGTTGCGGCCAGGGTGATCCTGGCATCCCGCACACCGCATACCCGCAGGCAGGTCGCCGCGATCGCCCGCGCATGGGCTCGCGTTACCTCGTCGCCGCGGGAACGCACCCTGATCACCACCTCGACCACCTGGTCCAGCAGCCCACCCAGCTGGTCCCGCCCACTGACGCTGCGACCGGGCCACTGACAACCGCGGCACCCAACCGGCCGTACGCAGCCCTCAGCTCCCGAAGCGCAGGCTGGAACTCCCCGAACACCTCGCTGCTCCTGACATCCGGCATCCGGTAGAGCCGGCCGATGTTGTGCGGCACCGTCGCGAGCGTGTCCGCGTCGATCAGCGCGAGCAGGTAGAGCGCCGCCTCTGGCACATCGCCCGGGCACTCCTGCTCGATCTTCATGACCTGGTCGAGGCTCGGTCGCACCGAGAGCTCCAGAAGCTCAGCGAGGATCCCGGGCTTGCCCGCGAAGTGGTAGTAGAGCGACGCCTGCCGGATCCCGACCTTCTCCGCGATGTCTCGCGTCGAGGTCGCCGCGTACCCGCGGTTGACGACGAGCTCCGCCGCCGCGTGGAGGACCTCGTCACGTGGAGCACGTGCGCTGGCCAACCGTGGGATCGCCCGAGGCCGACCTGGTCGGGTTGCGGCGGCGAGCGCGTACTGGCTCATCACGGTCCTTTCGTCCGAATTCCTGTCACCTCACGATGGCCGCGAACGGCGGTGGGCAGGAGAGAGCAGCCGGGGAGCATCGCCGTTGATCCCAGTGGTCCCCCGCTCCTCGGTCTTCGTTGTTAGGTTTGTGCGAGTCGTCCTGTCGCCTCGCCACGCGCGACAAGACACCGAACGCACCGGGAGGCCGGATGGCTGAGCAGTGGCACGAGAGGCTGGTACGTCTTCAGGCCGCCAAGGGCTGGAGCAACCGGGAGACCGCGATGCATTACATCGCCCTGTCGCCCTTCCACGAGGAGACTCAGCTCGATTCGGTGCTCGCGATGTTCAAGCGCTACCGGCGCGCTGAGATCGCCAACCCGTCACCCGAGACCCAGCAGGCGATCGCCGCGATGTTCGACCTGCCGGTCGCCGACTTCTTCGCCCAGCGTCCGCTCGCGAACCAGAACGTCCCGGATCGGTTGAGCCCGACCGAGTTCACCGACCTGGTCGCCGCGCTGCGTATGCCGAAAGTGGGCGAGGCTCATCTCGCTCAGGCGGAAGCTGAAGTCGAGCGCCTGTGCACGGCCTATTCAGCCCAAGACGCCCGCTCGTTGACCATCGAGGTCGACGACTGGCTGAAGGAGCTCGCCTCGCTGGTGCATGAAGGGCGAGTGTCCCTCGCCGGCCACGAGCGAGTCATCCACCTCACCGGCTGGTTGTCGCTTCTCCGGGCGTGCCTCATGTGGGACCAGGGCGACGAGCAGGCAACCCACCAGGCCCGCGTCGCTGCCGAGGGTTTCGCGGCCGGCCTGGGCGACAACGTCATGGCCGCGTGGACGTGGGAGATTCGTGCCTGGATGGCACTGACCCAAGGCGACATGCCCAACGTCATCGCAGCCGCCGACGCCGGTATCCGCTGCGCCCCCAACGCCTCGGTCGCCGCGCAGCTCCACGCACAGAAGGCCAAGGCGTACGCCCGGATGAAGGACAGTCACAAGACCGAGGTCGCCCTCGACCGGGTCCGCGAGGTCCTCGACCGCAACGACCTGCCGTCGAACGTGCGCAACCACTTCAACGTCGACCCGACCAAGGCCTCCTTCTACGCGATGGACGCCTACCGCACCCTGCACGGCCGCGAACGGATGGCCGATGCCATGGCCGACACCGTCATCGCCACCAGCACTCGTCCGGACGGCACCGTCATCAGCCCGATGCGACTCGCCGAGGCACAGCTGACCAAGGCCGTCCTCGCCGCCCGCGACGGCAGCCCGGTCACCGCACTCGAGCTCGCCGAGGCCGCGTTGAACCACGAACGGCGATCGCAGCCCAGCCTGCTGCTCGTCGCCAGCGAGGTCGCCCACGAGCTCGAGTACCGCTCCCCCGCCGACGGCGCCGAGTTCCGCAGCCACCTACGCGAGCTCAGTGGGCCGACATGATCAGGCCGTACGCAACAGCCTGAATTCGTGCTTCTGCAGCAGCTGCAGCACCAGTTTGGCCGGATAGCCGAAGGCGTCGCGGCCGGCATCGGACGGATAGGGCTCGATCGCTGACACCTGATGCCACTGGCCGTCGACGAACACCTCGCAGCGCCCAGCCGCGACGATGTTGCGATACCAGTTGACGTCCTCGCCGTAGGTCAGCTCGGCGATGAACCCCTCCGGCACGCGCGCCAACATGATCGGCGTCTCGTACGTCTTCCCCGACTTCCGCCCGACGTGACGCACGAGCGAGAACGGACCGCGCCCCGAGCGGGCCACGCGGATGGTCACCCGGTTGAACGTGTTCTTCATGAACCACAGCCACGTGCGACGCATCTCAGTCTCCTATGAGCTTCAGATTCACCATCGGCAGTCCCTCGACCTCGTGGCCGACCGCCGTCTCGATCGCGCCGCGCAGGCGCTGCCAGGCCTTCGGATGTGCCTGTTGATAGCGACCCAGCGCGGCAGCGGACTTCTCCTCGGAGAGAAACCGTGCCCGCGCCGCGACGCTGGTGCGCGTCCCGATGCTGACGCGGCACGAAGGCTCGGCGAGGAGGTTCTGGTACCACTGTGCACCCGTGCCGAACCCGCTCACCACCACGATCTCGTGCGAGGTCGGCCGCTCGACGACTTCGAGACACACGTATCGCGCGACGCCCGATCGGCGCCCGACATGCTCGAGCATCAGCATCCGGGATCCGAAGAGCCACCCGGCGTTGTGACGGTAGAGCCAGATCGGCGCGCGGACCACCGCGCGGCTCCGGAGCAGCCGGGATGCGAGGGAGTCGATCATGGACGTCACCGCACCGACCTTACCCGCGTTCGGAGCACCAGACCGGGCCGAAACCGGACCTTCTTCCGCCGCGAGTCAGAGACGAGCTGTGTCGGTGGCGCACCCCCGCCAAACCAACCGCAAAGATAGCGTCGATATGCCATCTGACCAGGAATAACAGGGCCATTCTTGTCGGTTCTGACTGATAAAATATCGGCCATGGAAGCACTCCTCGACCCCGACGACACCACCAGCGATCTGCTGGCTGCGGTGCGTACGTCTCGGGCGGTCGCGGAGCAGGCTGACCGGGATGTGTTGATCGCCGCCGCGCGGTTCGCGGCGCTGCATTCTGTCGACTCTCCCCAGAAATCAGCGCGACTGGACGGAGACGTGTTCGGCGACCGAATGCTGCCCCTGGCAGGACCGGGAGCGCCCTTGGTCTCCGAGGCGGCGGCGGTCGAGTTCTCTGCCGTCCTGGGTCGCTCGACGCACGCCGGGAAAAAGTTCCTCGGCGATGCGGTCGAGCTGCGCTACCGGCTCAAGCACGTCTGGGCGCGGATCCTGGACGGGTCGCTCCTGGCCTGGCGGGCCCGTCGGATCGCCGACCTCACCCGACCCCTCGATCGAGAGGTCGCGACCTGGGTGGACAAGCAGATCGGGCCGTACGCCCACACCATGGGGCCGGTCCAGCTGGAGCGCGCCTTCACCCAGGCCGCCGCGCTGTTCGAACCCGATGTCGCTGCTGCAGCCGCCGAGTCCGAAGCGGTCGAGCACCGCTCCGTCACGATCACCACCCACGAGACCACCCCGTTCGTCGGCACCGGTGCCGAGCAAGGCCAAGCTGTGCTGGCGCTGGGCTATCTGGACGGGGTCCTCGACGCGGCCGACGCCCTGGACCTGGAGCAGGCGGTGGCTTCGATCGCGCGCGGCCTTCTCGACGAAGATGACTACGCCCACGCCAGCCTGGACGTGCGACGAGCCGCCGCGCTCGGGGTGCTGGGGCGGGCGTACAACTCCGGCTCCTTCGACGGTGTCCCCGGCGTCACCCGGGTGGTCGAGCTCGTCATCCACACCGACACCCGCGACCTGGCCGGCACCGGCCTGGTCCGCCTCACCAACACCTGCGGCCTGGTCACCATCGAGCGCCTCGAACAGTGGGCCACCACTCCCGGCACCATCGTCAAGCCGGTCATCGTGGTCGACCTGGCCGACACCATCGAAGCAGCCGGATACGTCCCGACCGCCCGGCAGCGGCGTCAGGCAGAACTGATCCATGAAAAGTGCTCCTTCCCCTACTGCCAAGCCCGCGCCGAACGTTGCGACCTCGACCACCGAGTCCCCTACGCCGCCGGCGGCGAGACCAGCAGCCACAACCTGACTCCCCTCTGCCGACAACACCACCGGATGAAGACGCATCACGGGTGGCGCTACCACCGGATTCGTGCAGGCACTTACAGGTGGCGCAGCCCCCACGGTTACGAGTACGTCGTCACGCCGGCCGGCACCATCGACATCAGCGAAGACCTCGGCCCACCGCTCACGCTTGCCGCCTGACAGAGGCAAGACCACGAACTACCCTCGAGGAATGGCAACGCTCCGCGACGTCGCTCGGATCATCCACGAGCTCCCCGAGGTCACCGAGGGCGAACGTCATGGACACCCCACCTGGTCCGTACGCGGCAAGAGCATCGCCTGGCTCCGCCCATACAGCAAGGCCGACCTCAAGCGCTTCGGCGACCAGACCCCGCCGACGCCACCGATCCTCGCCGTCAACACCGCCGACCTGCACGAGAAGGAAGGCGTCCTCGCGGCCGATATCGACGGCGTCTTCACCATCGAGCACTTCAACAACTACCCCGCCGTACTCATAGAGCTCAACGTCATCGACCCCGGCGACCTCCGCGACCTACTCGTCGACTCCTGGCTGGCCGCTGCCCCAGCTGAGTTGGTCGAAGGGTTCGACGGTTGAACCAATGAAGCCTTGACTGTGTGGGTAGCAGGGGGCGTCATTCCGCCCACAATGACGCTGGCGAGAACGCTGGCACCAGTCGGCACGAGGATCGACGACGCGGAAGGAAATTCGCGACGCTCCGTGGCCGCCCCTCGGACAAAGTCTTCGACGAGATCAAGGGGCGGCGGCGCTACTTAAACCTCGACACAGGCGCTTAGCGGGCATGAGCTCGAAAATCGGAGCTTCGAGACTGCGCCCCATCAGCTGACCGGCCCACGTGATCGGCCCTGCCTTTCGATGAACCTGATCGCCCATTCGTCAGCGCCGTACGCTCCGGTTGTGGGAGCCTCCTCCGGGTCAGGTAAAGGCGGCGTTCAGGCCGTCGCCATGTGAACAGGCAAGGGGTTGGTCGTGCATCTGCGGAACGTCACAGTCGAGGGCTTCCGAGCGTCTGCGAACTCGCCAGTCTCGGTCGAGTTCCCGGGACGCTTCAGTGTTCTGGCCGGATCGAACGGGATCGGCAAGACCACCATCAACGACGCGATCTACTGGGCGCACCTCGAACGGTTCCCGCGATTGCAGCCACCAGATGCCTCCCTCCTCGGTCCGGCGCCTCGGACTATCGACGTCGAGTACGCCATGGAGGTCGATCCCGCCGATGAAGGCGCGCTTGGGACCGCTCGGCAGTCGATGGGACTCGGCGCCCCCTCCTGGCGGCGCAATATCGAGCGGTCGCTCGGTCAGGTACGGGCCGCCGGCATCGACTCCACCGTTGACGGCCACGATCAGCTCCGACTGGTGTACCTGCCCGCCGCGAGGAATCCGGTTGACCAGCTCTCCCGGCGCGAGACCCGGGTGCTGCTCGAGCTCATGCGCGCCGAGCAGCGCCGTAACCCGTCCGGTGGCTCGCTGGCCCAGGTGAAGGCCCAGGCCGAGCGGATGCTGAAGAGCCTGACGACCCAGCAGCTCCTCGTTGATGTGCAAGGGCGCATCGCCGAAAACCTGAAGGACCTGACCAGTGGCGTCCAGGAGCACTTCGCGTTCCTTGGCACCCAACGCGTCGATGACGCCTACCTGGCTCGCGTACTCGAGCTGCTGCTCGCGACGACAGCCACAACGGATGATGCGCGTCGGCTTGAGGGCGCGAGCCTCGGGTACGTCAACCTGCTCCACATAGCGGTCACCCTTGCTGGCATCCCTGACCCGGCGAAGCCGCCCGCCGGCCCGCCCCCGCCGGCCCCAGGCGTTCCCACCGCCGACCAGGCCAGCGCAGCGGCCGCGGAAACGGTCTCTGGGCAGCCGGCGGCCCACGCCGCGGAGCTGGGCGACGAGGAGACCGCGGCAGTTCGCCGAGCCCGCCTCGCCGAGGCGGACGAACGCGCGGACGAGCAGCAGGACTCGTTCTGGCCGGACCTCTTCCATGCCACCGTCCTTATAGAGGAGCCCGAAGCGCACCTGCACCCACAGCTCCAGCACGGCCTGATTCGCTACCTGCGCGCGAGCGCCGACGAACGCCCCGATCTTCAGGTCATCGTGTCGACGCACGCTGGCGAGATGATCTCAGCGTGTAAGCCGAACGATCTGGTCATCGTGCGGCGTGACACCTCCGGACAGGTTGTCTCGCGGGTCATCGCGAACATCCCGTGGGAAGAGGACACCGGCCGTAAAGTGCGCCGGATGGCGCAGCTGCACCTGGACGCCAGCCGGTCAGGCGCCCTTTTCGCCGAGCGGGTAGTGCTGGTCGAGGGCATCACCGAAGTTGCACTCCTGCGGGCCTACGGGCGAGCCTGGGCAGTCGAGGACAGGGCCAAGCGGGCGTTCATCGACGCTCTCGCCGTCGTGCCGATCGGGAACCGGATCGGTGAGTGGCCGGTGCGCCTGCTCGCCGAGCCGGGTCACGAACTGACGCGACAGGTGGCCGTGTTGTGCGACACCGACAAGCGGCCGGAAAATCCCGGCGACCCGCTGCCCGCGCCGCAGCCACCGCGATGGCACGACGCGTTCGCCTCGTCGGATCATGTTCAGTTCTTCTGGTCTGCACCGACGCTCGAGCCGACCCTGGTGCCAAGCAACGAGGAGCTCGTCAAGAAAGCACTCGAGGCCTGCGGTAAGGACCTCGGGTCGACCCCGACGGCGACGAACGTGGATGATTTCTTCCGGGAGGAGAAGAACAAACCGTTTAAGGGCGAGTTCGCCTTCGAGCTCGCTGCTCAAGTCGAGGACAACCTGGCCACAGCAACGGTTCCTCCGCAACTCGTGGAGTTGTTCGACTGGCTTTGGCACGATCATGCACCCGCACCCGACGGCACAGCGGAAGGCCAAGAAGTGGCAATGGAGGACGAGCCCATCGACGTCAACCACGTCGCCGACGACCTTATCGACCTGCTCTGATGGGTGTCCGGCTCACCGACCGGCAGGTCATCGCGGCCGCAACCGATGACCGTCTGGTCAACATCGTGTCCGCCCCTGGCTCTGGCAAGACAACAGTCGCTACAGCACGATTCGGTTACCTGCATCACGGCGCCCCGGACGGGCGGCGCGGCGTCCTCGCACTGAGCTTCAACCGCGCCGCTGTCGGCGAGCTCCGCAGCCGGATCGCTGCCCGCTGGGGACGCCAGGCACTCGCCTTCCCGAACCTCGTCACCACCTTCGACGACTTCCACGAACGAATGCTGAAGCACCTCCTCCGCCTAGGGCTCATCAAGTGGCCGGAGGGTCATCTCCACCTCGACGTGATCGATGACTACTCCAGCCTGAGCGGCTACCGGTCGATCAGCGCTGGCGGCTGGCTGCGCGTCGCCAGTTCCAAGCCGGACGGCACCGTGTTCAGCGATTGCATCCGGTCGCCGAAGGCGACCTTTGGGTTGACGCAGGCCGAGCCCCAC
>NZ_JBHVKN010000097.1:7095-8341 GCF_042798075.1 Nocardioides sp. NPDC057772 | reverse complement strand
TCCTCGCCGCTGGGAAGGTCAGCCACGACGACGTGCGCGTTATCCTGCGCGTCGCTTTGCAACGCCCGAAGGTTCAGGTCGCAGTCGATGCATGGATGGCGGAGAACTTCCGCAGCGTCGTCGTCGACGAGATCTACGATGCAGACGAGCTGGACCTGCACGTCGTCTCGCAGGCAGCGTCGCTGGGCCTTGCGGTGACCGTCGTGGGCGACCCATGGCAGGCCCTTTACGGCTGGCGCGGCTCCACCCCAGAGAAGGTGCAGAGCAACCTGCTCGACCAGCACGACTTCCGCAACTTCGACCAGCCCGAGTCGTTTCGGTTCAAGACCGACCAGACGAGGGAGCTTGCTGGCCAATTACGCGGAGGCGAGAGCGTCAACGTGCCGTCGATCGCCAGCGACGAAGTCGATGTCGCCTTGGCCCGCCAATGGAAGCACCTGTGGCCGGCCGGCGAGAATATCTTGCCGCTGGCGTTTCGATCCGGGGCCAGCAGCGACACCGACGCGCTGCTGTGCCTGTTGCTCGATGTCGTGACGAGCGCGAGTCTCGGCTTGCAGGCGTTCAGCCGTCAGAACGCGCTGATCCGACTCGGGATCTCCGAAGACGACCTCGAGAACTTCCGGGATACCGTTCTTCGGCCCGCTCTTGAAGAGCTGGTCGCCAACCTCCCTGCCGCAGACGTACTGGAGAATCTCCGTGCCCGCGTCGGGAACTTCGGTCGGCGCCGGCCACGGAGAGGCCAAGCCGACGGCCTTCGCGAGGAGGAACTTGACCTTCTTCGGACTCGACTTCAGCGCAGCGACCTCATTGCCGGCCTCACCGTTCACCAAGCTAAGGGTCGTGAGTGGGACAGGGTCGGCGTCGTGCTGACACGAGCACAGGAACGAGAGCTCCATGTCGGTCTTCGAGAGCTCGAGCCTGAGCATTGCGTCCTCTACGTTGCACTGACCAGGGCGAAGTACGCCAGCGGATCACTGCACAGCCCTGGCGAGCTCGGCCTCACCGAGGAAGTCTGAAACCAGCTTCAGGCAACGGCAACCGCCTGAGGCGCGCTAGCAGAACGGGCCGGGTCGGCGCATTGATCGGGGACACCAGCTAACTAGTGCAGCAATCCCGAGTGAGTCGGAGACTCGGTCGGCGGTGGCTGCGGGGATCAGCGCCTTTTCTTCGCCTTCTTGCCGCGTACGAAGGGGCGGTGCCCAAGATCGTCTCAAGGTGCTGGAGTGCCAGTCGCTCGCTGACGACC
>NZ_JBHVKN010000097.1:0-7085 GCF_042798075.1 Nocardioides sp. NPDC057772 | reverse complement strand
TTTTCTTCGCCTTCTTGCCGCGCAGCCGCTTGGTGGTTCGACGTGCTGACGGGGGCGGTGATGGTCGGGTGGCGTCACCAACCGGCTGCAATCCCATCTCGGCCGCTAGCGCGTCGAGGGCCGGATCGTCGCCGGGCGGGTCGTTTAGGTAGATCGTCGCTTGGATGTTCGCGAGTTCGTCTAGGAGGAGTCCAACGGCACGGTCGGACTTCAGTTGGTGCTTCTTGGCACGCATATAGGTCTCGAGCCGTTTCTGGGCGGCCTCCCGCACGGCGGCTGGCGCGGCAGCGATGAAGAGCGTCGGGTGGCCCCAGAGTCCCGCGAAGGACAGCATCGCGTCTCGGTACTGACTGGATTGCCCCGCAACCTTGGCTCGATCTCTCATCAGTCTCAGGAGCTTCAGCTGAGTGTCCCCGGACAGTCCGAGCAGATCCGCACCGGTCCGAAGTGCTCCCTTTGCGCCCGACGAGACGAGATGAGTGATCAGATCGTGGATGCCGTCGGGAGCGTTGAAGTGCGGTTTCCCGGGTGGGTTGTTGTGTGCCTCGATCAGGTGTCGACCCATCCACGCGTTCAGGTCGCCGCACTGGTCACCGACCAGGGTGCCGACCGCACCCGCCTCGTGTCGGCGGCGCTCATGAGGCTTCACCGGCGGCACGGTTGGATGCAGAGTCCGGATCTCATCTGGATCTGGATCGATGTACAGCTCACCATCCAGGAACAGCATGTAGAGGTCGAGCTCATCTTCCGCTCGGTAGTGCATGGTGACGTCTGAATCCGTTCGCCGCCGCAAGTAGAGCAGGAATTCCGAGGCGCTGTCGCTGACCTCTGCGATGGTGGCAAGGTCGTGAAGCGAGGTAATCCACGGCGGGCGCACCTCCGGAATCAAGCCCACGCGCTGAAGGTCGCCAAGCGCCGCGCCCACGGGGCCGACATCGTCAAGCAGCACCACGACCGACCGGACCTCCCGGACGTGGTCCAGCGACAGCCAGGTCCGATCTGCTAGCCAGATCCCTCTGTTTGTCTCGATCAGGGACTGTAGGCGCAGGGCCTGATCGGAGGCGCCGCCGATCGTTGCACGCACATCGGCTGTGAACCGGCGTACATCACCGCGTCGTGCCGCGGCAGCGATCGACTTGGCTTTCACCTCTACGCAGATAGCCACATCGTCGATGACGAAGAGTCCGTCTCCCTCGACCTGGTTCGCGACCGCGTCGAGATCGGGGCAGTCTGCATCAAGTGATGTCGTCGGCGAGTCTTTCGCCGGGGCGAAGTACTTGAGACCCGCGTACGAAGGGGCGGTGCCCAAGATCGTCTCAAGGTGCTGGAGTGCCAGTCGCTCGCTGACGACCTGGCGGGCTTTCTGGTCATATCGTCGAACATCGGCCGAGTTCGTCGGCAGTGCGGCCTCGAAAATTCGACGGAGCGAGTCGAGGCCGACATCATTGGTGGTTGCAGCGTAGGTTCCTGCACCGTCCGATATCAGAGGTGTCGTCAAGAACGGGTTGGCCCCCGTCAGCATGGTGTATACGCGGGTTGAAGGAGTCTCGCTCGCGTCGAAGAACTGCGAATAGGAGTCCAGGACTCGTCTCACCTGGTCGACCGCGATCCCGGATTCGTCGGAGACATCGCCCGCCGAGATCGATGCTCGATCGGCGGGCAAGAACATCATCGGCATCATAATGTCCATGAAGGCTTGCAGGTCAGCCTTGGGTACATCCGCCGGTGGTGTTCCGTGGTGCCGCATGAGGATTTCTGCCGAGTCGTCACGGTGCTTCGTCATTCTGGTCGCGCCGATCTCGTTGATTGCGTGCCGGATTTGCAGCACGTCGGCATAGCTGTAGCCCAGATGCGTTTGCATAAGACTCGCTGTCACAGGATGGTTGAACAGCTCCGCCTCATGACGATCGCGGATCGTGTCGTACTGAAGATTCCTAATGAGGAGGACGGATGCTTGGTATTCGGCGGCGATCTGAGCCATCGGATCGGGGTTGAGGTGCGACTCTGACATGCGGAGGTACAGCGCGAGTCGCGCAAGCCGTTGCGCCCGGTCGTGGAGTTCGGAGATGGCTTCGTGCGGACGAGTTTCTTCGCGCGGAACGTCACCGGTCTTTCGCTGACCGCGAGCAAGCAAGAGGCAGGCGACGATCTCGACGGCGATGCCAGATCCACCTGGCATGAAGACACGCGGATCCGGCACTGGCGAGAACTCGCGCATTCGCATCAGCTCGATCACGTCGAAGGCGTCGGCGTCTTCGATGAGCCGCAGCATCGCTGAGACCTCGACCTCGACTTGCTCCCGGAACGCGCGCCGAAGTTCTGCGACCGATTTGCAGCCATAGAAGGTTGAGAGGTCATCGAGCGGGTCGCCGATTGAGGCTAGGTCAATGTCGCCGATCAGCCGCTGCAAAGGGGAACGGTCGGTCACGGGAAGTCCTGTCACGTTTGGGGCAACTCAGTGTGTCTGAGGCTAGTGCGACCCACCGACAAAATCGGTTGCCAAGTGGCGCAGCCTAGCTCGGGCCAGAGCCGACCGGACGGCGTCGTCGCGAGACTCGAGCCAACGACTCGTCCCTGAGCGCCCAAGCGCTGCGAAGATCGACCACGCGGCGCAGTCAGGGCGGTTCGTCAAGGCCGCAGCGGGAGGCTCATCAATCTTTCCTGCATCTCGACGAAGTGCGTCACTTCGCCGCGAGTGCACGTCCCAGGAAGATCTCCATCCAGCACAGAAGACCGTCGGACTCAGCCCGACGGGCCCCGAGAACCACATAGCTTGGGTATGGCCTCCCCGCGCCCAGAGGAGTAGACAGAGAAGAACCGGCGGTGCCGGTCCGGGCACTGCCCTGTCCTAGAAAGGAGCGGGCTGTGTACGCACGTTCCACTACGTTCCACGGGAGTCCCGGCAACATCGACGCGGGCATCACGTTCGTCAAGAACGAGGCCGGGCCCATGCTCGACAGCATCGAGGGCTGTCGCGGCCTGTCGTTGCTGGTCGACCGCGAGTCCGGGCGTTGCATCGCCACGAGTTCGTGGGAAGACGAGGCGACCATGCGCGCCAGCGACGAGCAGCTTCGCGCGCTACGCGATCGAGGGAAGGACATCCTCGGTGGCGACATGCAGATCGACGGGTGGGAGATCGTCGTCATGCACCGTAGCCACCACGGCGAGTGCGCCCGAGTCAGCTGGCTGCAGGGTGATGTCGACGCCATGGCCGAGATCTTCCGGGTCGGGATCCTTCCCCAGCTCGAGCAGACCGATGGGTTCTGCAGCGCCAGCCTGCTGGTGAACCGGTCCTCCGGCCTGGGGTGTGCCACCACGGCCTGGGAGTCCCGCGCCGCGATGGAAGCCAGCCGCTCGGCGGCCGACGAGATGCGCAGCCGGGCCGCGAGCGACACGGGCGGCGAGATCGTCGACGTGCACGAGTTCGACCTCGCGTACGCCCATCTGCATGTCCCCGATATGGCCTGACGTCCACGCGTCTTCACCGAGCCCGCGTGGCCGGGCTCGGGGTTGAGTCCGATGTGCGCGTTTCGCAGCCCGGAGCAGTCAGTCAGGGTGCGACGACCGTACCCGTGAGACTGATCCTCGCCACCTCTTCGATCTCGACCGGCTGGTCGCCACGGACGCGGTGGATCTTCACCACGGCCTCGGTGGGTGAGGTCTCGAACTCGAGGAAGTGCTTGAAGAACGGCGGCTCGTCGAGGGAGTAGATCTCGGAGACGAACTTCTGGATCGGGCCGAAGGGAGGGTTGAGGCCGGGGAAGGCGATCTGGGCGCGGCGTCTGGTACGTCGATCGACACCGTCGACGATGGCCGCTTGGCCACCCATCTGCTCCTGCTCGGCCTCGATGATGGACGTCGCGTCCGCCTCGCTGATGAAGTCGTAGGGCGTCGAGACGCCCGGACGGTAGCGAGGGCGCACCCAGGCCCCGGGGTCAGCGATCAGCGAGTAGGCGCCGAGGAAGACCAGGTGGGCGAGGAGAGCGGCTGCGCCGACCGCGACCAGGGTGAAGAGGGCCCCGGCAACCGCCACGGCCGGCCACCATGTTCGGAGCTCGTTCGCGAGCGGGGCGAGCTCCGAGAAGATCGGTACGTCGAGCAGACCCGGCACCGCCGCCCCCAGCAGGAGCGCGCCGAAGGCCAGGATGACGAGGGCCACCAGAGGCGTGTACAGGCGCGCGTGCTCCCGTCGGATCCAGTCGATGACGAAGATGCCGATCGCGGTCACCGTGATCAGCGCCGGCAGGGCGAAGGCGGCCCGCATCCACTCCGAGTCGACGGCGTCGGCGACCCACCACCAGAGGGCCAGCGTCACGGGCGCCGAGAGAAACACGAGGGGCCGAACCACCCGTCGCCAGCGGAGCCACGCCTGCACCCGGCGTACGGGCTGATCTCCCAGAGGCCGGGTGAGAAGGTCAGGGGCCAGGAGCGCTGCGAGCACCACCACCGCGATCACCGCCATCGGCACGAGTCCGAGTAGGCCGCTGAAGAACAGCAGGGTCAAGCCCTCACCGCTCAGCACGCGCAACATCTCGCCCGAGACCACGGCGGCCTGCGCGGCCACGGCCCACACGACCGATCGCTTCAGCCAGCGCGCTGCCCTCGCGCCGTTGACGGTGCTGACGATCCGCGTCCGCCACCCGACGATCCCCACGACGGCGTAGACGCCGACCGCGACGAACAGCCACCACGGCACCGTACGTCCCTCGCCCGAGCCGAGCTGATCCAAGCCCCAAGGCAGCAGAGCCAGGGCCACGAGAGCCGCCAGCACGCACGCGAACGCGACGTGATGCCACCAGGGGACCCGCTCGACGGGGTTCCACCATCTCGACCAGCGCACGCACCAGGCGTTGAGGCAGATCCACAGGGTGCTCCACCCGAACAGCACCAGCAGGGCTCCTGCCGCATCCGGCAGGTACTGATGCAGGAACAGCGTCGCCAGCACCCCCACGACCAGCGCTTCGAGGCGCAGGAGCAGGCGGCGTCCGAAGAGACTGCGTCCGGGACGCTGCGGCATCAGGTGCAGCAGCATCAGCACCATCATCGTGGCGATGGCGACACCACCGACGCCGGCGAGCCACCGACCCAGGACCACTCCCCCGCCGAACAGCACGACGGTCAACAGCAGTCTCCAGATGCTGGGGACCAGCTGCTGCGCGAAGTACGCCAGGGACTCGGCCGAACCCGGGAAGAGCCTGGTCGGCCGGAATCGCAGGTCGGTTCGCGCGTCCGACACGGCCGTCCGGATCGGATGGGTGGCATGCGTGTACGCACCGCCACCACCACTGACGATGTGCCACCGGCCATCGCGCGAGCTCTGCGCGTCCCGCGGGTCGTAGAGCTGGAAGTTGTGCGTGTCCCCTCCCACGGTCGCGACGTAGCGTCGCTCCTCGTCGGTCACGAGGTCGTAGACGGTCTCGCCGGGTCGTCCGGCCACCGCGCACGTCCGGCGCTCACCGTTGACGAACAGCGGCTTGCCGGTCATCAGGATCTTCGGCTTCTCGCCGCTCAGCGAGCTCAGCCAGTCGAACTGCGGGCCGTCGATGGTCCCGTCGATGCCGGTGTCGATGCACACCAGGTCCACGTGCTCGGTCTCGATGACGAAGTACGGCGCCGGCTGCAGCGGGGACTCCGGTGCCGGCCCGCCGCCGTCGGCCGGCTCGCCCCACCGCGCCGGCACGGCGTTGCCCACCGGCTCACTCGGCGTACGCCACATGATGCGGCCGAAGCGGTCGCGGATCAGCTCCCAGGGCCCGAGCCTGTCCCCGAACGATGGCGCCAAGACCTCGCCGGGCCAGGTCGGCGGCTCGTCCGCCGCGTACAGGAACTGGTGGGCGAACCCGTAGAGGCCGTCGTACCAGTCATGGTTTCCCGGCATCGCGTAGACCGGGACGTTCTCGGGAAGCGCGAACTCGGCCCGTACGTCGGCGGGCGCCTTCAGCCCCGGCACCCGGTTCGAGCGGTACGGCTTGTAGAAGCCGTCCACGTAGTCGTTGACGTTGCCAGACGGGTAGATCACGTCGCTCAGGACGAGCACGAAGCTCTGTCCTCCCCCGTCCACGCAATCACCCGCGGCCCGCGCCAACGCCGGCGCGACGACGTACTGCGACGGGTCCTGCTCGCCGGTGTCGCCGATGACCAGGAACCTCGAGACCCCAGGGGCGGTGATCGTCAGGGGCGTGTCGCTCTTCGTCCAGTGCGCACGCAGGTTCTCGACGAGCCCCCGCGTACCGCGCCCCAAGATGTCGTTGACCGAGTCGATGAGGCTGCGCGCGGTGATCCAGGAGAGGCTGTTCCACTTCGTCGGATCGTGCAGCAGGTAGGCCTTCGTACGCTCCCAGTCCGTGCTCCCGGTCTCGGAGTCACCGCCCTGAGCCATCGACATCCTCTCCGCCAACCGCATGAAAACAGATCTAGACAGAGTCCCACGCGGCGCGTCGGTCGCGCGCAGGACTCCCCCAGATTGGCGTATGACAACGCCTCGACGCCGACTGATGATGAAAACTGCAAGCCCACACGACATCTCGGCCTTCCTGGCCATTCGTCTGGTTGAGCGGAACGCCAACCACAGCTCGGCGCCACGGCAGGTCAGTTCAGGTCAGGGCACCGAAGACGGAAGGAACAGAGATCATGAAGCTGTTGATGAAGAGCTGTGCCATCGCGGCGGGACTCGTGCTGGCCGGGGCCGGAGCAGCGAGCGCCGGCGAGGTGAACGGCAAGGGCGGCGAGATCCCGGCGCCGGACCGCGCCTCCTCGGAGTGCGTGTTCTCGGGCCAAGACACCGCGGACTCCATCGAGGGCAACCCGCCGGGCTTCGACGACGACGCCCTGGCCGTACGCGGCAACCAGAGCCCCGGCGGCAACGACCGCTACCACGGGGTGCAGAGCTACGGCATCTTCGTGCGCGCCGGGCTCAAGGAGTTCGTGCCGTCGCCCGGCGACGCCTGCCGGGGCAACCACTGCCGGCGCTCAGCGCGGCCCGACTCGCCGACCTCGGCTACGCGGACCTCGAAGGGCACCAGACCGGCCATCCCTGGCTCGTCCTCAACACGGGACGCATCGGATTCTCCGCCTGCGACACCGAT
>NZ_JBHVKN010000096.1:7118-18544 GCF_042798075.1 Nocardioides sp. NPDC057772 | reverse complement strand
ACCAGCAGGGCTTTGGCTTCGGCGTCCTCGAACCTGGCGGGGTCGATCTCACGCAAGATCCGGTTGCCCACGATGCGGAGTTCGTTGGCGGTCAGTCGGGTGGCGTGGTCGACCAGGAGCTTCTCGGCCAGCACCAGGTCTTCGGCGCTGGCGACCGGGTCTGCCTCGATCTTGTCGAGTGCGGTGGTGATCACCCTGGCCTTGTCCAGGGACACCACGCCCTCGGCGAGGCCGGCGGCGACGAGGTCGTACTTCGCGACCCCGGCGGCCAGTTTGATCTGCAACCTGGCGGCGCCGGTGTCGACCAGCAGCTCAGCACGCATCCATCCGGAGGGGTCCTTGGCGCCGGTCTCTTCGGCGATGTCGCCGGTCGTAGCGAGCACGCGGAGCTTCAATGCGGCCTGTTGGGCCTGGAGCTTCTCGAGCCGCTCGAGGAGATCCTTCTTCTGTCCGGTCCGCCAATATGCCGGATCGCTCGACAACAGCTCTTGAACCGAGGATTCGATGGCCGTCAGGGCAGCGTCGATCAGATCGCCGGGGTTGGTTCCCCAGTGGTCGATCCCGCTCCCGAGACTCATCGCTTTCCCGCCTTCAAGGGTGTGCTGTGATGACCCTCATTCTACTCCAGAACCACCCCCAGGAGAACCTATTTTCCCAGGTCAACCCCCACTTTCGCGGTCAGCGAACGACCCTTATCTGCTGCGCCACACCCGGGCCGCCGCCCCGATAGCCAGCCAAGTTTTTCTCGATCTGGCCCGGAGTCCAGGACCGCCGAAGGCGGCCGGCGAAGCCGGCGCCCGAAGGGCGTCCTTGACGCCGGACCAGATCGAGAAGACCCTCGAGAGCGGGTCGGCGGCCCACCCCGGCCGTGGGCAGAACGTTCCGGCAGGGAGCCGTGTTGGTCTCGACACGCCTCCGCCCAGCGGCTCCGGCGGCTCGACCAGCGGGGTGAGGTCTCGACAACCTCGACCACCGAGACGAGCGCCTAGGACAGATGATGCACCGGCGCCAAGTTGTAGACCGGCGTCGAAATCCCCTCGAACCGAGCCTTGAGCTGCAGCGCGAGATAGAGCGAGTAGTGGCGCGACTGGTGCAGGTTGCCGCCGTGGAACCACAGCGCCTCCTGCTGGGTCGGCTTCCACATGTTGCGCTGCTCGCCCTCCCACGGGCCCGGGTCCTTCGTCGTGTCGGAGCCCAGCCCCCAGCACTTCCCGACGCGATCGGCGACCTCCTGGCTGATCAGGTCGGCGGCCCAGCCGTTCATGGAGCCGTAGCCGGTGGCGTACACGACCAGATCGGCGGGGAGCTCGGTGCCGTCCTCGAGGACTACGGACGTCTCGGTCAGGTGGGAGACCTGGCCATGCGCGAGCTTGACCGACCCGTTGGCGACGAGCTCGGCCGAGCCGACGTCGATGTAGTAGCCCGAGCCGCGGCGCAGGTACTTCATGAACAGTCCCGAGCCGTCGTCGCCCCAGTCGTGCCGGAACCCGGCCTTCTCCAGGCGCGCGTAGAAGTCGGCGTCGCGCTCGGCCATCTGCTGGTAGAGCGGGATCTGGAACTCGTGCATGATCCGATAGGGGAGCGAGGCGAAGACCAGGTCGGCCTTCTCCGTGGTCATGCCGGCGGCGAGCGCGCGCTCGGAGTAGAGGTCGCCCAGGCCGATGTCCATCAGGGTGTCGCTCTTCACGATGTGGGTCGAGGACCGCTGCACCATCGTCACGTCGGCGCCGTGCTCGAAGAGTGCGCCGCAGATGTCGAAGGCGGAGTTGTTCGACCCGATCACCACGCACCGCTTGCCCTCGTACGCATCCGGCCCCGGGTGCTTGGAGGAGTGGTGCTGCTCGCCCTGGAAGATGTCCATGCCGGGGAGGTCGGGGATGTTGGGCTTGCCGGACATCCCGGTGGCCAGGATGAGCTGCTTCGGGTGCAGGGTGATCTCCTCCCCGCCACGCGAGACGTTGACCGTCCACTCGCCGGCCGCCTCGTCGTAGGAGGCGCTGGTGGCCGTGGTCGAGGACCAGTACGGCACCTCCATGATCTTGACGTAGGACTCCAGCCAGTCGCCGATCTTGTCCTTGGGGGCGAAGACCGGCCAGTTGTCGGGGAACTTCAGGTAGGGCAGGTGGTCGTACCAGACCGGGTCGTGCAGGCACAGCGACTTGTAGCGGCCGCGCCACTGGTCACCGGGCCGCTCGTAGCGGTCGATCACGAGGGACGGCACGCCGAGCTGGCGCAGCCGCGCGCCGAGCGCGATGCCGCCCTGACCGCCACCGATGACCACCACGTACGGCTGCTCGGTCAGCCCCAGCGTCTCCGCCTCGGCCTGCCGCTTCTCGGCCCAGGTGAGTCGGTGGCGGTTGACACCGTGCTCGGCACCCTTCGGGCGCCGTTCGCCGCGCGGCTCCTCATGGCCCTTGAGCTCGTAGAGCGTGGTCAGGAACGTCCACGCCTTGGGCCGGTCGTCCTCGACCTTGAGGCGCAGCAGCCCGCGGCCGCGGCCGACCGCGGTCTCGAACGTGAACCACGCCGTGGTCACGCCCGCCTCGGTCGCCTCGGGCTCCTCGAGCGCGAAGCCGGAGGGGTCGACGCGATCCAAGGTGTTCTCGAGCAGGTCGGTGACCCCGGCCGGGTCCTCGACGGTGGTGATGTTCCAGGAGAAGGCGACCAGGTCCCGCCAGAAGCTCTTGGTGGCGAAGAGGCCGGCGGCCCGGGGGATGTCGCGTTCCTTCAGGGCGGCTTCGAAGTCGGCCAGCCAAGTCTGCGCCGGACCGCTCTGCACGGCCGCGGTAGGGGGTTCGAGTGTCTGCGTCATGACACCAGCACACCGCCGCGCAGGCGCCGGAGAAAGGGTTGCAACGGATTGCATGTGGCGCGGGTCACAGCAATGCACCTACCCTCGGAGGCGGAGGTGGACGCCAGATGACAGTGACCGGAGCAGTGCCGGCGGGAGCAGACCTGCCGCGTCTCGCCCGTGACCTCGTACGCGTCCACGACGCCGTCCTGTCCGGCAGCCGCCCGCCGAGCACACCCCGGATCCTGGTCGAGCGCTCCTGGCGCCGGGTCATGAGCATGGGCCTGGAGCCCGGCAGCAGCAACGGCAGGCGTACGCCATCGGCGGCCGAGTGCGCGGCCCGGAGGGCCCGCTCGCCGCTGGCGACGGTGATCGGTGACCTGCGGGCGGTGCTGACCTCGGCGGCGGATGCCGCGACGTACCTGATGGTGGTCACCGACGCCGAGGGCGTGGTGCTGTGGCGAGAGGGCTCGGCGCGGGTGCTCAAGATCGCCGACCAGCTCGGTTTCGTCGAGGGCGCGCTGTGGACCGAGCGCGCGGTCGGCACCAACGCCATCGGCACCGCGCTGGCCGAGGCGGCGCCGGTCGAGCTCTTCTCCGCGGAGCACTTCGAGCAGGCGCAGCACCCCTGGTACTGCACGGCCGCCCCGATCCACGACCCTCGCACCGGAGCGCTGCTCGGCGTCGTCGACGTCAGCGGGCCCGCGCTGACCCTGCACCCGGCGATCGGAGCGCTGGTCGAGAGCGCGGTGCGCCTGGCCGAGATGAGCCTGTGGCGCCACCATCAGGAGTGGCTCGAGCGGCTGCGGCGCGAGACCGATCACGTCGTCTCCGCCGTCAAGGGTCCGCTGCTGGTCGTCGACGACGACGGCTGGGTCGCCCACCACGCCGGGATGGCCGCCCGCGACCGGATCGCGGCGCCTCGGCGGGACAAGATGCTGACCGTCCCGGGCCTGGGGCTGTGCCTGCCCGAGCGGGTCGGCGAGCGCGGCTGGCTGGTCCGGCCCACCTCGTCGGGCTCGGGGAACCTCACCGCCCGGCTCGATCCCGACGGCACCCTCGAGGTCGTCTCGGGGTCGGGCAGCTGGCGCACCACGCTGACCCGGCGCCACGTCGAGATCCTCACCCTCGTGGACCAGGCCGGTCCCGCCGGCCTGACCGCGCGTGGGCTCAGCGAGGCCGTCTTCGGCGACGCCGAGCACGTCGTCACCGTGCGTGCCGAGGTCTCCCGGTTGCGCCGATCGATCGGCGCCCTGGTCTCGACCAACCCCTACCGGCTGGCCGACGGAGTGACCCTGACCCGGGGATGACCCTGAGACGACCCTTGCCGATCCACCTCAGGTCGTACGCCGGGATCAGCCCCCAGCCCGATGTGGGCTGACGCCTCGCGACGAGAGGCTCTGTGGCATGACACAGACCTCTGTTCCCACGATGACGGCCGCCGCCCGAGCGGTGGGCCTGACCAAGACCTATGGCAAGGGTGCCACCGAGGTGCACGCGCTGCGCGGGGTCGACCTGGAGATCCGTCGCGGCGCGTTCACCGCGATCATGGGCCCGAGCGGCTCGGGCAAGTCGACGCTGATGCACTGCCTGGCCGGTCTCGACCGCCCCACCAGCGGTGAGGTGACGGTCGCGGGCCAGCCGCTGGAGAACCTCGACGACGACCAGCTGACGGTCTTCCGGCGGGAGAACGTCGGGTTCGTCTTCCAGGCGTTCAACCTGCTGCCGATGCTGACGGCCGGGCAGAACATCCAGCTGCCCCTGGAGCTGGCCGGCAAGCGGGTGACCGACGAGACCCGTGCCCGGGCGCAGATGATCGCCGACACCCTCGGCATCGGCAAGCGCCTGGGCCACAAGCCCTCCGAGCTCTCCGGCGGCCAGCAGCAGCGCGTCGCGATCGCCCGTGCGCTGGTCACCCAGCCCGCCATCCTCTTCGCCGACGAGCCCACTGGAAACCTCGACTCCGAGACCTCGGCCGAGGTGCTCGACCACCTCCGCCGCAGCGTCCGCGAGCTCGGCCAGACCGTGGTCATGGTGACCCACGAGGCCTCCGCCGCCGCGTACGCCGACGAGATCGTCACCGTCAAGGACGGGACCCTAGAAATTCAGCAGAGCCAGGGGGTGACGCGCTGATGCGGACGGTGTTGTTCGCATCCTTGCGAACCTACGCCCGCCGGTACGCGGCGGCCGTGGTGGCGGTCGTCGCCGCGGTCGCGCTGATCGTCGTCACCAACGCACTGACCTCCGCGACGAAGTCGGGCCTGTTCGCGGGCATCGACGCGCCGTTCCGCAACGCGGTCGGCGCGGTCGACTTCCCGACCGACGAGGTCACCGAGAAGTACACCGAGAAGGGCGGCTGGGCGCTGGCCGCCTCGATGCAGCCGGTGCGTACGGAGAAGGCGATGCTCGGCCAGGAGGTCATGGTCGGTGCGGTCTCCACCGAGAAGCGCTGGCAGTGGCAGGAGCTCGAGGCCGGCCGCTTCCCGACCCGCACCGGGGAGTCCGTCGTCGACGCCAACGCCGCCAAGACCAACGAGGTCGCCATCGGCGACACGCTGCGGGTCGGCAACGGGGAGTCGGCGGTCGAGACGACCGTGGTCGGCCTCGTGGACTCCCCGTCGATGTGGTCCTCGCCGGTCTACGTCACCTGGCCCGAGATGAAGGACTGGGATCGACTGCACGTCCAGGCCGTCCTGACCGCCGGCGCCGGCGACAAGGCCGACAAATGGCTGAACACCGACGACTACCTGACCGAGCTGCAGACCCAGCTCAACAAGGAGGTCAACGTCGTCGCGTACATGGTCCTGATCTTCGCCTTCATCGCCCTGTTCGTCTCGGTGCTGGTCATCACCAACACCTTCTCGATCCTGTTCGCCCAGCGGATGCGCGACTTCGCACTGCTGCGCGCGATGGGCGCGACGAAGCGTCAGGTCCTGAGGTCCGTACGCCGCGAGGCGCTCGCCCTCGGCCTGATCGCCTCCGCGTTCGGCCTGCTCGTGGGTGCCGTGCTCGGCTGGGGGATCGTCGCGATCGTGCGGCAGTTCGCCGAGACCGCCCCGCTGGGCGATGTCGCCCTGGAGTGGCCGTGGCTGCTCAGTGCCTTCGTCCTCGGCACGCTCACCACGCTCGTCGCCTCCTGGCTGCCCACCCGCCGCCTGATGCGGCTCAGCCCGCTGGCGGCGCTGCGTCCCCAGGAGGGCTTCGACGTACGCGGCGCCGGGATGTTCCGGCTCGGGCTGGGCGTGCTCGGCACACTGGTCGGGATCGGGATCATCTTCGTGGCCGTCGGCTGGGACGACGCCCAGACCGGGATGCTGATCGTGCTGGTCGGCTGCGGGATCACCTTCCTCGGCGTGATGCTCCTCGGGCCGGCGCTGGTGCCGGGCCTGGTACGGCTGGCCGGGGCGGCCCTGGCGAAGGTCGCCGGGTCGCCGGCGAAGCTGGCCGCGGCCAACGCCGGGCGCAACCCGAAGCGCACCGCCGCCACCGCGGCCTCGCTGCTCGTCGGCGTCACGCTCACCACCGGCGTGCTCACCGGGATGAACACCATCCGCGCGGCCACGCTCGACGAGATGGCCAAGCAGCACCCGATCGACATCGCGCTGCAGGCGGAGTCGAAGCCGCTGGCGGACTCGGTCGTCGGGGACGCGAAGGCGGTCCAGGGCGTCGCCGACGCGGTGGCGGTGCCGGGTGTGCTGGCCTCGGTGGAGGCCGACGGCAAGCCCGTCCCGGTGCCGGTCGTGGCTCCGCCCGCGGGCGACATCGCGCTCAGGGACCTCACTGTGAAGCCCGGCACGATGGTGCTCTCCCCGGTCGCCGCCTCGGCCTTCGTGGAGAACTCCTTCGAGGCCTCGGGGGAGAAGGTGACGCTCGCCGTCGGGGACCGGACCGCGACCGTGACCCTGGACGTACGCGAGATCGACGGTGCCGCGCAGATCTCCGCGGCCACGCTCCGCGAGCTGACCACCGACCCGCAGACGTACGCCGTCTGGGTCCGTGCCGACGCCGGAGCCGACCCGGAGGACCTGGCGGGGGCCCTCGGGGTGCTCGCTCCGGACGCCGAGCTCCTCAACGGGAAGGGCCAGCGCGCCTGGGTCGAGCTGCAGCTGGACGTGTTCACCTGGGCGGTGATCGGGCTGCTGGCGATCTCGGTGCTGATCGCGCTGGCCGGCATCGCCAACACGCTGGGGCTCTCCGTGCTCGAGCGTGGCCGTGAGCACGCGCTGCTGCGGGCGCTGGGCCTGACCAAGCGTCAGCTGCGGCGGACGCTGGCCGCCGAGGCGGTGCTGCTCTCCGCGGTCGCCGCCGTGGTCGGCACCGCGCTGGGCGTCTTCTTCGCCTGGGGCGGCAGCGAGGTCCTGATCGGCGACATGCTGCCCGACGCCAGGTTCGACCCGCCCGTGCTGCAGCTGGTCGGCGTCGTGGTCGTCGCCGGCGTGGCCGGCCTGGTCTCCTGCGTGATGCCGTCCAAGCGGGCCACCAAGGTCAGCCCTGCGGAGGGACTCGCGCTGGACTGACCCTGGTGCGGACTGCTCGGCCGATCAGACCTCCGCGTGCTCCCGCTGCTCCTCCTCAGGAGCGGTGGAGCGCGCGGAGGCGATCAGGCTGGTGGTGACGGTGACGGCGAGGATGCCGACGATGACCACCAGCGAGAGCCAGGTCGGCACGACCGGGACGCTGTCCCAGTGACCGTGGGCCCAGTGCAGGCCGAGCTTGACGCCGATGAAGCCCAAGATGGCGGCCAGACCGTAGGAGAGGTGGACCAGCTTGGACAGGGCACCCTCGAGCACGAAGTAGAGGGCTCGCAGGCCGAGCAGCGCGAACGCGTTGGTGGCGAAGACCAGGTAGGGGTCGCCGGTGATGCCGTAGACCGCCGGCACCGAGTCGATCGCGAAGATGATGTCGGTGGCGAAGATGGCGAGCACCACGATGGCCATCGGCTTCAGGCCGATCTTGCGGCCGATGCGCACGGCCAGCATCTCCTCGGGGTCGACCTTCTGGTCGTGGCCCTGGACCGCCTCGATGAAGAGCTTCGCGGCGGTGATCAGCAGGATCGCGCCGAAGATCAGGAAGACGATGTCCCACTGGGACAGCGCCGCGGCGCCCAGGGCGATGAAGATGCCGCGCAGCACGAGCGCACCGACGATGCCGAAGAGCAGCACCTTCTGCTGCAGGTGGCGTGGCACCGCGAAGGCCGCGAGCAGCAGCATGAAGACGAACAGGTTGTCGACGCTGAGCGACTTCTCGACGATGTAGCCGGTGTAGTACTCGAATCCGGTCTGGCTGCCGTGGGCGCTCCAGACCCAGACGCCGAAGGCGAGCGGGAGCGCGATGTAGAAGGCCGACCAGCCGATCGCCTCCTTCATGGAGACGTCGTGGGGCTTGCGGGTCAGGACGAAGTCGAGGGCGATCAGCACCACGACGGCGGCGATGGTGACGGCCCACAGGGTGGGCGTGGCAATGGAATGCAGCATGCAGGGTCCTCAGGCGTGTCGATGAAACGTCTGAGGTCTCCCTCACCCCGAGACCGGGGCGCCATTCCGGGACGGTGTCGGCACCGACGTACTGACCGGAATGAGCTTGGTGAGGTACTCCCCTCGAGGTAAAGCCTATCGGTATCGCGGAAGGGGTTCGCAAATCGCCGTCTCACGAGAGAATGGCGGGATGACGACGGAGTCACAGCTTTCCCTGGTCGATGACCTCGCCGCCGGCGTCTCCGAGGTGGTGACGGACGAGCTCTCGCTGCTGGCGGCCTCGACCGACCGGTCGGGCTCGGTCGCCGCCGGCCTGCCGCTGGCGGTGGTGCGGGCCCACAGCATCGCGGACGTACAGGCCGCGATGCGGATCGCCTCTGCCCACCGGGTGCCGGTGGTCCCGCGGGGCGCGGGCACCGGGCTGGCCGGGGGAGCGGTGGCCGGCACCGGCCACCTCGTCGTAGACCTCTCCGCGATGGACCGGATCCTCGAGCTCGACCCGGTCGACGAGGTCGCGGTCGTCGAGCCCGGCGTGCTCAACGCGCGACTGGACGCGGCCGCCGCCGAGGTGGGGCTGCGGTACGCGCCCGACCCGGCGTCGGCGGCGATCTGCTCGATCGGCGGCAACGTCGCCACCAATGCCGGCGGGCTGCGCTGCGTGAAGTACGGGGTGACCCGGGAGGCCGTCCTGGGCCTCGACGTCGTGCTCGCCGACGGCACTTTGATCCACACCGGCCGGCGCACGATGAAGGGGGTCGCCGGTCTCGACCTCACCGCCCTGTTCGTCGGCTCCGAGGGCACCCTGGGCATCGTCGTCGGCGCGACCCTGCGGCTCAAGCCGCGGCCGGTCTCCACGCTGACGGCATCGGCCGCGTACGCCTCGGTGGCGGCCGCCGCTCGTGCCTGTGCCGAGATCGCGGCCGCCCGGCGGCTGCCGTCGATGCTGGAGTTCATCGATCGGCGCTGCCTCGAGGCGGTCGACCGGTTCGCCGGCACCTCCTACGCCTCTCGCGGGCACGCCTTGGTGATCGCCCAGGCCGACGGTCCGGCCGCCGCTACGGAGATCGAGGCGATCGCGGCCATCCTCGGCAAGGAGGCCACCTGGATCGAGCAGGGCGTCGACGAGGAGTCCTCCGACCGGCTGGTCGAGGCCCGCCGCCAGGTCCTGCCCGCCATCGAGGCGGAGGGATCCTGGTTCATCGAAGACATCTGCGTGCCGCGCTCCCGGCTCGCCGAGGCGGTCGACCGGATCTCCGAGATCTCGCAGAGACACGGCGTACGCACCTACACCCTCGCCCACGCCGGCGACGGCAATCTCCACCCGGTGATCGGCTGGGACCCGTCCCCGGACGACGTCCCGGGAGTGATGCCACCGGCGGAGACCCTGGCCGGCGACGAGATCTTCGCCCTCGCCATCGAGCTCGGCGGCACCACCACCGGCGAGCACGGCGTGGGCCGGCTCAAGCGCAAATGGCTCGAGCCCGAGATCGGCGCGGACTCGATCGACCTGCAGCACCGGATCAAGGCGGCTCTGGATCCGCTGGGGATTCTCAATCCGGGTGTCGGGTTCTGACTCAGCTGACGGTCTCGGGCTCCGTTTCAACCAGGGCCATGACACTCTTTACCCCGTGCGTGTCGGTATTGCTGCTGTCGTCCTGACCCTCGGCCTCGCGGTCACCCTGATCGCCTGCGGTGGCGAACCGGAGGCGGCCGACCCCACCTCGACCCCGAGCGTGGCGACGGTCGTGACCGAGATCGAAGGGGCCGACGGCACGGTCGCGACCGCGGGCGGCTACACGCTCGGTGACGTCCGCCTGCCTGCCGAGGCGGGCACACCGGGGAAGGTGAGCTTCACGATCACCAAGGACGGCGACCCGGTCACGGACTACATCGAGGAGCAGACCAAGGACCTCCACCTCTACGTCGTACGCGACGACCTGGAGGTCTTCCGCCACCTGCACCCGACCGAGGGTGAGCCCGGTGCCTGGTCAGGCGATCTGACACTCCCGGCGGGCGGCACCTACCGAGTCGTCGTCGAGTTCGCCGCCCGGACGCCCGACGGCAAGGGGGACCAGGCGATGCTCGGCGCGACGGCGAAGGTCGCGGGGGCGACCGAGGTCGACGTACCCGGCTCCGACGACGGCACCGTGATCGCCGCGCTGGAGGAGACCCCGAAGCCCGGGATCGACCAGGAGATCGGCGTGGTGCTCTCCGACCCGGCCGGCAAGCCGGTCAACCTCGGCACCTACCTCGGGGTCTACGCCCACGTCACCGCGTTCAGCCGTGAGACCGGCGAGGTCATCCATCTGCACCCGCTCGGCGGCCCCGAGAACGGCGAGGACGGCACCCGGCTCGGTATCCATGTGAAGCCGCCGAAGCCGGGTGACTACGTCTTCTTCGTGCAGGCGCGGGTGGACGGGATGATCCACACGCTCCGGCTCCCGGTCACTGTCTGAGGGTCACTGTCTGAGGGTCACTGTCTGACGGGGAACTTCAGCACGCCCAGCGGGCTCTCGAACTCACCCAGCCGCAGCCCGACGGTGGCCTCCCAGGTGCCGCCCTTGGGCAGCACCACGTCGGCCTCCCAGGTGCCGGCGCCGACCGACCGCAGCGCGAGGCTGCCCAGGTCGACGTCGCCTGAGCGCAGCTTCGCGGTGGGGACGGCGGCCGCCTCGACCGGCTCGCCGGCCGTGTCCTGGATCTGCAGCCGGAGCACGTTCGGCCCCGGACCCGCCGGAGTGAGGGTCGCGTAGACCCGGTGGTCGTCGCCGAGTTCGGCGGCCTGGGTGTTGGTCTGCGCGACCGCGGCCGTACCGGCGCCGGTCGAGCCGGCACCCGCCTGCGGGGGCTGGTCGACCAGGAAGCCGGTGACACCGAGGACGACCACGAGCACGCCCGCCTCCATCAGCACCGCCCGGCGCAGCATCGAGCCGGCCTCGACGGTGTCGTCGTGGCCGGCTGCCTGACGCACCCGGGGGAGGACCAGCAGCCGGTTGCCGGCCGCCATCACCGCGACCGCGATGACCAGGGCGATCTTGGTCATCAGCAGGGTGCCGTACGTGCTGTTGAGCAGGTTGTTCCACGAGCCGAGGATCCGCCAGCCCATCAGCACGCCGGACGCCGCGAGCGCGGCCAGGGACGCGGCGGCGAGGGTGGAGAAG
>NZ_JBHVKN010000096.1:0-7108 GCF_042798075.1 Nocardioides sp. NPDC057772 | reverse complement strand
CGCGTCGGGTGATCAGCGGCAGGGTCAGCGCGAGGCCGACCAGACCGCCGAGCCAGAGAGCTCCGGCGACGAGGTGGATGACGTCGGTGAGCGTGACCAGCCAGGCGGGTACGACCGCTCGGGAGTGACCGACCAGCGACGGGGCACAGATCGCCACCAGTCCCGCGGCCGCGGCCAGGCGGGGCCGCTCGCGCAGCGCGAGCGCGGCCGCGATGCCGATGATCCCGACCAGCGCACTGAGCCACTCCTTGCCGACCGAGGCGGGCGACCAGGCGTCGAAGGTGAGGATCGCTCCGGGTGGGCTCTCGCTCTGCAGCGCTCCGCTGGCCGGGGCCAGGAGCACCAGCGCGATCACGGCGACCATGCCGGCGACGATCTCCACGCGCTGCACCCGGGCGGTGGCGCGGTCGGGGACGCGCTGGTCACCGACGATCAGAGCGCGGAACCAGACCAGGCCCACGACCAGCAGCAGGGCTGCGTACTGGATGAACTGGAGCACGCCGTGGATCACCGCGGTCGCCCTGGACGGCTCCGTGGACGGCGGTGGGGCGACGCTGAGGCTCGGAGCGCCGACCGCGAAGGTCAACGAGCCCGAGATCGGGTGGCCGTCGGCCGAGACCGCCCGCCAGGCGACGACGTAGGTGCCGTCGCCGAGACTGTTCGCCTTCGCGAGGGCGACCTTCATCTCGGTGCCGCTCGCGGTCGCCTCGGAGGTCACCTCCTTGCCCTTCGCGTCGAAGACCGTCACCCCCGCGGGCGGCAGCGTCACCGCCTCGTCGAAGGTGAAGGTGATCGTCTCCGGCGCCACCTCCAGCACCGCACCCTCCTCGGGGTCGGTGCCGATCAGCGTCGCGTGGGCCTGGGCGGGGGAGATGCTGACCAGGACGGCGTACGCAGCAGCGGCGAGCACCGCCAGCAGCCGTCCCAGGCCGCGCCGGCCCGGGCCCCGGTGGTCGGGGCCGGACCGGCGCGTCAGGGATGCACTCACGCCTTACGACGCCCCAGCGCGAGGGCGGTCGAGCCGGCGATCAGGCCGAGGATCCCGGCGCCGGCACCGACGCCGGCCCACAGGTTGCCGTTGTCGTCCTCGGTGTCCACGGCGGCAGCCGGCTCGACCTTCTCGGCCGACTCCTCGGCGCCGTGGCCGTGGCCGTCCTCGTCCTCCGCGGCGGTCACCTCGAAGGCAGGGGCCGGGCTCTCGGGCTCCTCCGTGGCGCCCTCGGGGGTCTCCTCGATCCAGGCGGTCTCGCCCTTCTCGCAGGTCTGGACCGTCGGGAAGCTGAGGGTGCCCTCCTTCTCCGGCAGCTGCAGGGAGACCTCGAAGGCATCGCGCTGACCGTCGGGCAACGGCGTCTTCGCGGTGTAGACGATCGTGGCGTCGCGCTCGGTCAGCTCGTTTCCGTGAGCGTCCTTGATCGGCTCGGCGAGCTTCTCCTTGGTGACCTTCACGTCGTAGAACGGCTGGCGGGTCGGGGTGACGGTGTTGACCCCCTCCGGCACCTGGATGGTGATCTTGTTGGTCGGCGAGCCTTCGCAGCCGTGGCCGACGCTGAAGGTCAGCACGGTGTAGGCGCCGGCCGCCGTCTCGGTCGGGGTGACCGTGACGTGCGCGGAGGCCGGAGCGGCGACGAGGAAGGTGATGGCCGCGGCAGCGGCGGCGGGCGCGCCGAGGCGCGCGAGGGTACGTCGAGACATGGGGTTGTTGCTTTCTGTGGAGTGTCTGCTGGGCTGATGCCCAGTGGTCGGGTCGGGTCCTCAGCCGAGGACCGGCGGCCCACGGCCGGCAGCGACGTACGTCCACAGGTGCTTGCGCAGAACGATCGTCTGCGTGAGCGGGAGAAGGCGGAACGGGATCTGGGTCCGGGGCGTCGTAAGCGCCCGGGAGATGACCTGCCAGGCTCGGCGGTGCAGCATCCACACGACGACGGTGAGCACCGCTGCCGCGGTGTGCGCGACCAGCATCGAGGTGTCGCCCGCGCCGCTGGTGTGCGCGTGGGCGGCCGGAGCAGCGTACGCCTCGAACGCCTCGTGCATCCCCAGCTGGGCCGCTCCCGCGAGCACCGCCCCGAGGGCGATCCCCACCCGCCGCTGCAGCACCACGACTCCGGTGCCGAAGGCGGCGAACCCGGTCGCCACCAGCCACAACGCGTCCGGCAGCTCCCCGCCGCCGGCCAGGTGGGCCAGGCTGGACCCGGTGGTGATCTCCACCGCCGCGAGCAGCGCCAGCCACACGCTCCCGCGTGTCGGCCGCACCACCCTCAGATCCACGCCGGACATTGTCGCAGACGCCGAGAAGGCGCGCGCGTCGGCCGAGGCGTCACGTACGTCGGCCGAGACGCCACCTCGGTGACATCTCGGCCGACGCGGCTGACCTCTCGACGGTCAGCGGAGGATCGGCGGCTCGGTCTTCTCCTCGACCTCGTTGAGCGTGACGCCCGGGGCGAGCTCGACGAGGCGCAGGCCCTCGGGGGTGACGTCGAGGACGCACAGGTCGGTGATGATGCGCTGCACGACGCCGAGGCCGGTGTAGGGGAGCGAGCACTCCTCGACGATCTTGTAGGAGCCGTCGCGGGCGACGTGCTCCATCAGCACGACGACCTTCTTGGCGCCGTGGACGAGGTCCATCGCGCCGCCCATGCCCTTGACCATCTTGCCGGGGATCATCCAGTTGGCGAGGTCGCCGCCCTTGGAGACCTGCATGGCTCCGAGGATGGCGGCGTCGATCTTGCCGGAGCGGATCATCCCGAAGCTGGTGGCGGAGTCGAAGAAGCTCGCCCCCTTGCGGACGGTGACCGTCTCCTTGCCGGCGTTGATCAGGTCGGGGTCGACGGCGTCCTCGGTCGGGTAGGCGCCGGTGCCGAGGATGCCGTTCTCGCTCTGCAGCACCAGCTCGACGTCGTCGGGGACGTAGTTGGGCACCAGCGTCGGCAGCCCGATGCCGAGGTTGACGTAGTCGCCGTCGGAGAGCTCCGCGGCGGCGCGGGCGGCCATCTCTTCACGTGTCCATGCCATGTCAGCGGACCGTCCTCTTCTCGATGCGCTTGTCGGCGGCCTGTTCGGGGGTCAGGGGCACGACGCGGTGGACGTAGACCCCGGGGAGGTGGACGTCGTTCGGCGGGATCTCGCCGGGCTCGACGAGCTCCTCGACCTCCGCGATCGTGATCTGGCCGGCCATCGCGGCCAGCGGGTTGAAGTTGCGGGCGGAGTCCTTGAAAAGGAGGTTGCCGTGGCGGTCGCCCTTCCACGCGCGGACGATGCCGAAGTCGGCGACGATCGCCTCCTCGAGCACGAACTCCTGCTCGCCGTTGCGGGTCTCGAAGGTCATCACCGGCTTCTCGGGCGAGGTCTTGACGACGTTGCCGGCGTCGTCGTACTTCCACGGCAGCCCGCCCTGAGCCACCTGCGTGCCGACGCCGGTGCGGGTGTAGAACGCGGCGATGCCGGAGCCGCCGGCGCGCATCCGCTCGGCCAGCGTGCCCTGCGGGGTCAGCTCGACCTCGAGGTCGCCGGAGAGGTACTGCCGCGCGAACTCCTTGTTCTCGCCAACGTACGAGGCGACGACCCGGCGCAGCCGCCCGGCGCCGAGCAGCAGGCCCAGGCCCCAGTCGTCGACGCCGGCGTTGTTGGAGACCACCTCGAGGTCGGTCACGCCCGCCTCGAGGATTGCGTTGATGAGCACCGAGGGGATGCCGCACAACCCGAACCCACCGACCGTGAGGGTCGCTCCGTTCGGGATGTCCGCGACCGCCTCGGCGGCTGAGGAGATGACCTTGTCCATGATGATCAGTCAAGGGTGGGCGGCGCCTTCGGTCAATAGGTGAGCGCAGGTTCACGCTTGATCTTTCGATGAACGACCCCGATGGCGCCGATGCGTTCACTGAGTGGACGTCGTCTAACCTACGTCCCATGGAACCCGGTCCCGGGGCGAACCAGCCCAGCACTCAGCCCAGCGTGATCCGCCGTAGTGCGCACCTGCTGCGGCTGCTCGCCGCCGGCGAGCCGGAGGGCGCGACGACCACCCAGCTCTCGACCGCTGCCGCCATCCCGCGCCCGACCGCCCACCGGCTGCTCAGCACCCTGCAGGAGGAGGGGCTGGTGGAGCGCGACAACAGCACCGGCGCGTGGCACCTGGGACCGGAGTGCTTCCTGCTCGGCGCCGCCGCGACCACCCGCCACGACATCACCCCGTCGGCCCGGGCCGCCGTGCTGCGCCTGGCCCGGGAGACGGGGGAGAGCGCGTTCTTCTCGATCCGGCGCGGCGACGAGACGGTCTGCGTCCTACGCGAGGACGGCAGCTTCCCGATCCGCTCGCACGTGCTCCACGAGGGCATCCGGTTCCCGCTCGGCGTCGCCTCGGCGGGCCTTGCGATCCTGGCGCTCATGCCCGAGTCGCGCCGCGAGGCCTACCTGGCCCGTGCCGACCTCGTCCCCGCCTACGGCGAGGAGCATTCGGCGTCCGCTCTGCGGAAGCGGATCGCCGCCACCCGCGAGCGTGGCTTTGCGGTCAACCCGGGCCTGATCGTGGCCGGCAGCTGGGGTCTGGCCGCCGCCGTCTTCGACGCCCACGGCCAGCCCTACGGCGCGCTCAGCATCACCGGTATCGAGGCCCGTCTCGCGCCCCCGCGCCAGGCCGAGCTCGGCCGCCTCCTCCTGGAGGCGGCACACACGCTGTCGACTAGCTCGGGGACCGGGTAGACACCTGGGGCCGCCCGGTCATGATCTCGGCGAGCGCGGCGTCGGAGGCGAGCTGGGCGTCGCGGTCGTAGGTCGAGGTGAAGGCGAGGAGCTCGTCGGCGCCGGTGGTCTCGGCCAGCCGGTCGAGGCGGCGGCGGACGGTGTCGGCGGAGCCTGCGGTGGTGCGGGCGAGATGGGCCTCGACCCGCTCGCGCACCTGGTTCGACCAGGCCTGGTCCCGGATCGTCGCGACCGGCTCGAGGGGACCGAACTCGCCGGTCTGCCGCGACCTGGCCATCGCCCACGCCTCCGGGAGCGCGAGCTCGGCGGCCTCGGCGTCGGTGTCCGCGACGAGCACGTCGACGGAGACGATCACCGACGGCTCGGACGCCCGCGAGGAGGGCCGGAAGTCCTTCCGGTACGCCCCGAGGACCTCGTCCAGCCGCGGGCTGTACAGCACCGGACCGCCCACGACCACCGGCAGCCCGAGCCTCGAGGCGAGCGCGACCCCGCGCCCGGTCGCCAGCACGAACATGGGGATCTGGTGTGCGGCGACGGGCCGCGCGGTGACCGCCGCGGTGCGGTCGAGGTAGCCGCGGAGCTCCTCGATGTCCTCGGCGAACGTGTCCGGGTCGTCGAGATCCTGCCGCAGGGCGCGGCGTACGGGAGCGGTAAAGCCCAGCGTGCGACCCAGACCCAGGTCGATGCGGCCTGGATACAGCGCGTCGAGCATGAGGAACTGCTCGGCCACGACCAGCGGCTGGTGGTGCGGCAGCATCACCCCGCCCGAGCCGAGCCGGATCGTGGAGGTGTGCGCTCCGAGCGCTCCGATCAGCACCGGCGGCGCCCCCGACGCGATCCCCGGTACCGCGTGGTGCTCGGCGACCCAGAACCGCTGGTAGCCGAGCCGCTCCGCAGCCACCGCTCGCTCGATCGTGTGGGTCAGCGCAGCGCCCTCGGCGTACCCCACCCGCGTGCGGGACCGGTCCAGCATGGAGAGCTTCACGGTCATGACAACGACGCCGAAGCCTCGAGGCTTCCCGCTGGCTACGGTGTGGCGAAGAACGCACCCGACAGGCGTGCGATGCGGGACACACATCCGGGGTTGCAGGCGTCGCTCTCGGTACGCTGAGGGCTTCGGTAAAATGACGACAGGAGCGGCTGGGTAATGGATCAAGACGTGCTTCGGCACGCACCGCTTTTCAGCGAGCTGGACGACGAGTCGATGACGGCGCTGCTCGCGATGATGGGCCAGACACGCCTCAGACGCGGCGAGGTTCTGTTCCATGAGGGAGACCCCGCGGACCGGCTCTACGCCGTGGTGAACGGCAAGGTGAAGCTGAGCCGCGCCGCGGCCAACGGGCAGGACAACCTGCTGGCGATCCTGGGGCCGGGCCAGGTGTTCGGCGAGCTGTCGCTCTTCGACCCCGGTCGGCGCTCCTCGACGGTCACCGCCGTCACCGACGAGGTGGAGCTCGCCTCGCTCTCGCACGACGACCTGCTGGGCCTGCTCGACGGGCGGCCGAGCGTGACGCGCGGGCTGCTCGCCCTGCTGTCGGGTCGGCTGCGCCGGGCCAACGACGTGATCGGCGACCTCGTCTTCGCCGACGCACCCCGCCGGGTGGCGAAGGCGCTGCTCGACCTCGCCGAGCGGTTCGGTCAGGAGACCGAGGAAGGCCTCCACGTACGCCACGACCTGACGCAGGAGGAGCTCGCCCAGCTCGTGGGCGCGGCCCGGGAGACGGTCAACAAGGCGCTCGCCGACTTCGCCGCCAAGGGCTGGGTCAGGCTGGAGTCGCGCTCGGTGATCATCACCGACATGGAGCGGATCGTCCGCCGAGCCGGTTGATCACGCTCAGAGACTGACGCGGACCAGCTGCCGGAGCCGGCGGAGACCCTCGGTGCTCGGTCGTTCGGCCGGGGCGAGGGCGTCGCGCAAGCGCAGCCGGACCGCGTCGGTCTCGAGCTCCAGGCCGATGGCCACGAGCTCGCTCGCCGGCCCGGGCTCACGCTTCGCCGCGGCGACGTGGGCGCTGCGCCCGACCAGGTTCACGTGGTAGCTGCGCGGTCCCTGGGCGGTGGCGACCGCGACGGTCCCCTTCATCCGGTACGCCGTCTCCGGCGGCTCCTCGAGCAGGTCGACCAATCGACCCGGCTCGATGGTGCCCGGGGTGGTCACGGTCACCGACCGGGCGTGCTGATGAGCCGCGTGGTCGTCGGCGGCCTCGCGCAGCAACGCGGCGATCGGCAGCTCGTCGGGCGGGTCCTCGGGCACGGCGGCGTCGTAGACGAGTCGTGGGTCGATGCGGCCGCCCACGGCGTACGCCACATGGACCTCGGGATTGTGCTCCCGCACCCGCGCTTCGATCCGGGCCAGGGTCTCCTCCCGCTCGGTCTCCGGCACCAGGTCGGTCTTGTTGATCACCACCAGGGC
>NZ_JBHVKN010000095.1:0-18565 GCF_042798075.1 Nocardioides sp. NPDC057772 | reverse complement strand
CGTCGCCGACGCGCTCCTGGCCCTCGACCGTGCTGGAGCGATCTAGACCAGGTCCCAGCTGAGCGGCGTCCCGGCCGGTACGTCCTGGGTGAAGGTGCGGCCGAAGACGATGTCGACGTCGGCGGGCGGCAGCCCGTCGGCCGGGCGGACGGAGCGTACGTTGTCCGGTCCGACCTTCTCCCCGGCGCGTACGTCGCGGGTGACGAACAGCGAGCGGCGGAACCGCAGGCCCTCGCGCTCGGCCGACTTCGGTCCGATCCGGGCCTCACCGAGCGCCTGCCAGGCGATCTTCGTCTCGCTGACCAACGAGGCGAACTCGTGCGGCTCCAGGGAGAAGTCGGAGTCGACGGCACCGTCCTCGCGCGAGAGCGTGATGTGCTTCTCGATCACGCAGGCGCCCAGGGCCACGGCCGCGACCGAGGCGCCGATGCCGAGGGTGTGGTCGGAGAGGCCGACCGCGACGTCGAGCCCGTCGCGCAGCACCGGGATCCCGCGGAGGTTGGAGGCCTCCGGGGGAGCCGGGTAGGACGCGGTGCAGGCCAGCACGACGAGGTCCTCGTTGCCCGTCGCCCGCGCGGTGCGCACCGCCGCGTCGATCTCGGCGAGCGTCGCCGTGCCGGTGGAGATGATCGTCGGCAGCCCGGTCTCGGCGATCGCCCGGACCAGCGGCAGGTCGGTGATCTCGGAGGAGGCCGACTTCAGCATCGGCACCCCGAGGCCGACCAAGAAGTCGACCGCGGTCGGGTCGAAGGCGGCGGAGAACGGGACCATGCCCAGCTCCGAAGCCAGGGAGAAGATCGGCTCGTGCCACTCCCACGGCGTGTGCGCCTCCTCGTAGAGCTCGTGGAGGCGGCGGTTGGGCCACAGCGGGTGGTCGGCCGAGAGCCGGAAGGCGGGGGTGTCGACGTCCAGAGTGATGGTGTCGGCGGTGTAGGTCTGGATCTTCAGCGCGTGCGCGCCGGCCTCGCCCGCGGCGCGCACGATGTCGAGCGCCCGCTCCAGGTCGCCGCCGTGGTTGCCGGACATCTCCGCGATCACGAACGGCTCGTGGCCGGGCCCGATCTTGCGGTCGCCGACCGTGATCTCGTGGTGGGTCATCACTGCTCCTTGCCGGAACGTCGGGTGGGTCGGTCGTCGCGGTGCAGGCGGACCGGTATGGCGGTCACCACACCGCCGTCGACGGTCTGCTCGTAGGGCTCGCCCTCGGTGAACCCGAGGCGGCGGTTCATGGTGCGTACGGCCTCGTTGTGGGGGAGCACCTCGCCCTCGAGCAGGTCGACGTCGAGACCGTCGGGCTCGGGAGCGAAGGCGTACGCCACGGCCTCACGCATCACCTTGGCCCACGCGATCAGCGCGGTGCCGTCGGCGGCGGTGCCGTCGTGGTCGAGATAGAACCCCCAGGAGGCCGACCTGGCGGCGGGATCGTGGTCGAAGAAGGTCACCACGCCGAGGGGGCGGGAGGCGTACTCGAACATCAGCACCCGCCGGGTCGGATCCTGGCTGACCCGGGACCACCAGGCGGCGTGCTCCTCGGCGGTGATCACATGCTGCTTGATGCTCACCGACCGGTTCGCGTCCTGGTTGCGCCACGACAGCATGCTCGGCAGGTCGGCGTCGGTCGCCGGTCGTAACATCGGTCTCCTCAGACGTCGGGGGATGCGCCCTGACGTTATATGGTCCGGGGCCATGGAGACTCTTGACCGACCGGCGGTCCGCAAGCTGATGGGCGAGGTCCTCGCCGTGCAGGGGAAGACCCTGCCCGACGACGACGCCGCGAAGCTGGCCGACATCGGCTTCCGCTCCCTCGACTTCTCCGAGCTCGCGCTCCGCGTCGAGGACGAGATCGGCGACGAGCTCAACTTCGAGGCGGCCGGTCTGCGCTCGATCGAGACGATCGGTGACGTGCTCGACCTGCTCGTGGAGATCCAGGGGCAGTGATCGCCGGCAACCTCGTCGTCGACGCCCGGACGGGGAGGCGTACGACCTGGGGTGAGCTCGCCGATCAGGCTGCTCCGCGGTCGGCACCGACCGCGTACGTGGTGGAGCACAGCGTCGACGCCCTGCCTGCGGTCGCCGCGCTGGAGGACGGCGGAGAGATGCTGGTCGTCGCCTCCGCGCGGCTCGACGACTCGCTCGCCGAGGAGCTGCGCGCGGCCGGTTTCGACCTGGCCGCAGGCGACGACGTCCAGGCGGCGACCAGCCCCCGGACGGCCGAGGACGGCCGGGTCTGGCTGCTCACCTCCGGGTCGACCGGCCGGCCCAAGCGGGTCGGCCACACCCTGGCGTCGCTCTCGACCGTGACCGGCGAGCTGGCGCCGCGCACCTGGCTGTGCCCCTACTCACCCGGGACGTACGCCTGGTGGCAGGTGATCACCCTCGGTCTGGGCGTGCCCGGCCAGGACCTGGTGCTCGTCGACCCCGCGGACCTGGACGACTGGCTGGCGCCCGCGCTCGAGCACGGCGTCACCGCGGTCTCCGGCACCCCGACGTTCTGGCGGCGTACGCTGATGCGTCATGGCCCCGAGCTGGGCAAGCTTCCGCTCGAGCAGGTCACGCTCGGCGGTGAGCCGGTCGACCAGCCGGTCTTGTCGCAGCTCAGCGAGGCCTTTCCGGACGCGCGGGTGTCCTGGATCTACGCCTCCTCCGAGGTCGGCGCCTCGATCGTCGTCCACGACGGCCGCGCCGGGTTCCCGGAGGAGTGGCTCGACCGCGACGTGCCCGGTCGCCCCCGGCTGTCGGTCGTCGACGGTGAGCTGGTGATCACCTCGCCCCACCACGGCACCGACGCCTCGGGCGCCGAGATGGCCGGCGCCGTACGCACCGGAGATGCCGCCCGCATCGAGGACGGCCGGGTGCTGGTCACCGGTCGCCTGGACCGCGACGAGCTCAACGTCGGCGGCTCGAAGGTCTCCGCCGGCTCCGTCCGGGACCTGCTGCAGTCCCACCCCGACATCGCCTGGGCCTCCGTACGTGGCCGCAAGGCGCCGCTGGTCGGCACCATGGTCGTCGCCGACGTCGTCGCCGGTCCGGGCTCGACCGTGAGCGCCGACGACCTGACCCGCTGGGCGGCCGAGCGGCTGCCCGAGTACGCCGTGCCCCGGCGTATCAAGATGCTCGCCGAGATCCCGGCCAAGGAGACGCTGAAGAGCGATGTCTGACTTCCAACCCGTTCCGCCGGCCTCCGTCGTGCTGGTCTCCGGTGCCTCGCGCGGCCTCGGCCTCGCCATCGTCACCGACCTGCTCGAGCGAGGCGTGAAGGTCGCGGCCTTCGCACGCACGGTGACCCCCGAGCTCGACCGGCTGGCCGAGAAATATCCCGAGGCCACCCATTTTGGATCGGTCGACGTGACCGACGAGAAGGCGGCCCAGGCGTTCGTCAAGGAGGTCGAGGGGAAGCTCGGCGTCATCGACGGGCTGGTCAACAACGCCGCGATCGGGCAGGACTCGCTGCACGTGCACACCTCCTCCGACCGCATCGCCCAGATCATCGAGACCAACCTGACCGCGCCCCTGGTGCTGACCCGGTTCGTGCTGCGCCGCCTGATCGGCAAGGGCCTCAAGGGCCGGGTCGTCAACGTGACCTCGATCTGCGGCCAGCGCGGCTACCAGGGCCTGGTGGCCTACTCGGCCACCAAGGGCGGCCTCGACGCGGCGACCCGCTCGCTGGCCCGTGAGCTCGGCGGCCGGGTGCTGGCCAACGCGGTCGCTCCCGGGTTCTTCGCCTCGGAGATGTCCGCGGTGCTCGGTGCCAACCAGCTCGAGTCGATCGCGCGGCGTACGCCCTCGGGCGCGATGACCACGCCCGAGGACGTCGTCCCGACCGTGCGGATGCTGCTGCTCGAGCAGACCAACATCAACGGCCAGTCGATCGTCATCGACGGCGGCGGCTCGATCTGATGCACCCCGGCCCGCTCCGCGTCGGCACTGACGCCGAGCTCGCCGGCTACCGCGCCCGCAGCCACCTCCACGACGGCCGGGTGGTCGCCTGGACGGGCTCCTACGACGTCCCGGTGGCGATCGACGCCGAGGTGGAGCGTACGGTCCCGGCGGCCCTGGCGCGGCGGTTCGGCGCGGACGGCTTCTGGGAGCGGTGGACCAGGGCGGAGTGCGTCGCCAAGCTCACCGGTCGCGGGGTCCTCGACCTGGTGGACCTGATGGCCGGCGGCCCTGATGAGTGCGCTACGGGGGTGCGCCTGAGCACCGCCCGGCTGCCGGATGGCATCGTCGTCTCGATCGGCACACCCGGCGCCGAAGGGCCCGGATCCGGGCGCTGAACGCGGTCGTTGATCACTCCGGGGGTATCGGCCGGAGTGCGGGAGAACGTTCGTACGCCTGTAACCTCTGGGTTCGATCAGATTCGCGAGGACGTCATCCTTGGCGCCCTCGAACCGAGAGGGATGTGCATGGGTCAGGGAATCGTCGACGTCCTGCGTCGCGCCGAACGAAGGATGCCGCAAGGCATCCGTCGACTGGCTCGTGACGCCGGGCATCGCGTTCTCGGCCACGAGCGCGGTCCGCTCGTCTCGGTCGTGGTGACCGTCACCGACCAGGACAAGCAGTATCTGGCCGAGTCCCTCCTCTCGGTCCGCGAGCAGACCCATACGACGCTCGACATCCTCATCGCCCCCTACGGCCAGGCCGGCGTGGTGAGCGACCAGGTCCTCGCCGACCTCCCCGACGACTACCGGCTGCGGCTGCTGGACACCTCGGCGACGCAGGCCGAGGCCCGTGACCGTGGCGGTCGTGCCGCGCGCGGCGACTACGTCTGCTTCCTGCTCGCCGCCGACCTTCTCACCCCGAACGCGGTGCGTACGCTGGCCACCTCGCTCGAGCGGAGCGGCTCCGACCTCGCGGTCGGTCGCATCGAGAGCCGCCAGCGGCTCTCCCCGCCCGTGGTGCCGGCCTACGACCTCGTGCACGCGCAGAACCGCTCCGGCCTCACCCTGGACGAGTTCCCGGTCGCGCTGAGCGACGTCGGCGTGAGCAACCGGCTCTTCCGCACCTCGTTCTGGCGGCAGCACGGCTTCAGCTTCGGTGGCCGTGGTGGCGCGGCCGCGGTCGGGTTCGATGGCTACCTGAAGGCCAACCGCTTCGACGTGGTCACAGCGCCGGTGTGCGTCGACATGGACCGTGCCGACGGCACCCCGGTCGAGCAGCTCCACGACCAGACCCTCGGCATGGAGGAGTGGATCGAGCAGACCCGCTCGACCTGGGTCGCGATCGGTGAGCTGGCCTCCGACCTGCGCGACCACTGGGCGCTCGGCGAGCTCGCCAGCCGCGCCAACACCATCCTCGGCGACGTCGAGCGGATGAGCCCCGAGCAGTGGACCGGCCTGCGCGACCTCGTCGTCGAGATCGAGCGCGACGTCTCCCCGCAGGTGTGGCTCAAGCTCCCGGTCGAGGTGCGGGCACGGCTGACCTACCTCCTCGCCGACCAGCGGGAGGAGCTGACCGGGTTCGTCGCGTCGCGCTGGTTCGAGCGCGGCAACCTGCGCACGCAGGTCGCCGGCGGCCAGGTGCACGGGATCTTCCCCGACACCGACCTGCCCGAGGCCGTGACGACGCTCAACGTGCACGAGACGCCGGCCCGAGTGCTGGTCCGTGACGTACGTCCCCTTGACTCCGACCGGGTCGAGGTCGACCTGGTGGCGCGTATCGAGCTGGTCGACCTCGCCGAGAAGACTCCGGTCATCACCGCGCGTCTGGTGCCGGACCTGGTCGACATGGACGACGAGGACGGCTTCGCGAGCGATCCCGACGAGGTGCTCCCCGACCCCATCGAGCTCACGGTGACGCCGCGCTACGACGCGCAGGCCAACATGACCATCGGCCACAAGTATCAGGACTACCGCCCCGGCGGGTGCCGCACCGAGATCGACCTCAGCCTGCTCACCGCCGGACGCTGGCATCTCGAGGTCACCGTCGACGTCGACGGTGTCGTCCGCACCACCAGTGAGGTACAGATCGATCCCCGCGGGCCGGCGGGCAACCTGGCGACGCGCTACCGGCCGCGGGTCCACACCTCCTCCGGTCTGTCCGTGGCGTGCGATCGGTTCCTCGACGAGCTGAGCTTCCGCGCCGTCCCGACGGAGCCGACCTCCCTGGAGAAGGTGCAGGTCGACGGCCGCACCGTGGCCCTGGCCCTGGCCGGCGAGCTCCCGCAGACCGTGCGGGCGATCGGTGGCGGCGTACGCATCGAGGCGCCGGTCAAGGACGGCACGGTCACGCTCACCCTGCCTGCCCACGGAGCGGTCGAGCCCGGTGCGCCCGCCGCCTGGCGGCTGGAGACCCTTCAGGACGGCCGCACGGGCCGGATCGTCTGGACCGACCCGGTCGGCGAGCCGTGGACCGGCGAGCGCGGTGGCAGCGTGCTGGCCTCGCGCGACGGCCGAGGCTTCGCCTCGATCATCGAGGTCGCCGACACCGTCGCGCTCGACCGCGTCGAGCTCGGCGAGGGCCGCATCACCGTGCGCGGCCACTGGCTCGGCTCGATCCCGAAGCACGCCCGGCTCACCCTCGCCGGCTCGCGACACCGCGAGACCGTCAAGATCGACACCGACGCCCCCGACTTCGAGGTCGTCTTCTCGCTGCACTGGGACGAGTGGGGCCTGGGCGAGTCCGTCCTGCCCAGCGGCGTCTACCAGTTCCAGCTGACGTGCGGCGCCAACCGCAGCGGCAACGTACGCCACACCACCGCGTTCCTCGAGCACCAGGCGGAGTTCCAGGTCAACGACGAGGTCCGGCTTCGCCCGGTCAACGGCAACGGCCCCGGGATCACTCTGCAGCCGCCGATCCCCGTCGACCACGCCGGCAGCTACGCCCACAACCTCGCCCGCGAGCGCGTGCTGGCCGCCGAGGAGCCGATCGACGAGTCCGCGGTCTACCTCTCGACCTACGCCGGCTCGACCGCGACCGACTCCCAGCTCGCGATCCACGAGCACCTACGTCGCACCCGCCCTGACCTGACGCTCTACTGGGGCATCGCCGACCACGCCTCCCGGGTCCCCGAGGGCGGCGTGCCGGTCGTGCTGCAGAGCCCGGAGTGGTACCGCGTCATCGGCACCGCGAAATACCTGGTGCAGAACATCGACTTCGACCGTTGGTGGCACAAGCGCGAGGGGCAGCGGTTCCTGCAGACCTTCCACGGCTACCCCGCCAAGTCGATGGGCCTGCGGATGTGGCGCGCGAAGATGTTCTCGCCGCTGCGCTGCGAGGCCGAGCTCGACCGCACCACCGCCGGCTGGGACCTGATCCTGACCCCGACGCCGGAGATGGACCGCTACTACCGCGAGGAGTACGCCTACGACGGCCCGATCCACAGCGAGGGCTATCCGCGCGACGACGCCCTGGTGGGCCCGTCGGCTGACGAGGACCGGGAGCGTACGCGCAACCTGCTCGGCATCGGCTCCGACCAGAAGGTGATCCTCTACGCCCCGACGTGGCGCGACCACCTGGCGCTCAACTACCGCTCGGCGAAGATGGTCGAGCACCTCGACGTGGTCGCGGCCAGCGAGGCGCTGGGCGACGAGTATGTCATCCTGCTGCGCGGCCACCGGTTCAACTCGAAGGGGAGCGAGCGCAGCGAGCGCACCGCCCGGATCATCGACGTCACCGACTACCCGGAGATCAACGACCTGATCCTGGCCTCCGACGCGGCGGTGCTCGACTACTCCAGCCTGCGCTTCGACTTCGCCCTCACCGGGCGGCCGATGGTGTTCCTGGTGCCCGACCTGTCCGACTACACCGGCGGCATCCGCGGCTTCCTCTACGACTACGCCGACACCGCCCCCGGGCCGATGCTCGACACCGCCGAGGAGGTCGTCGCGGCCCTGTCCGACCTGGACCGCCTCGCGGCCGACTACCGCGAGCAGATCGCGGCGTTCAACGCCAAGTACCAGTACACCCAGGACGGCAAGGCCACCGAGCGGGTCGTCGAGGCCTTCTTCGACAAGCCCTGAGGGCCTTCGACAGTCGCACGAGCGCAAGCCTGCCCGTTCTCAAGAACTCATGCTGACGTCCGGGCATATTCCATCTGGCGGCACGATTCAAGCCTGACGCGCGGAGCCCCTCTGCTCTTTTGCGGATGTTTCTTCAATTGTGGTTGCGGCCATATGCCCGAGGGGCTATCTGTTTGGTGACGGCTTCACGGCATCGGGTCGTGTCGCTTGGCCCCGGAGGCTGCTGTGAAGCATTATCTGGTTCGTCGGCTGGTGCCGATGGTTGTCATCGCTGTTGGGGTTTCGCTGGGGTCGGTCGTGTCGACCGATATCGGCCTGGCTGGCCGGGCGTCAGCGGTTCCTGTTCAGGCTTCGAAGGCGCTGACCGCGCCGCCCCCTGCGATAGCTGCGGAGTCGTCACGTACGGCTGCGGCGTTGCGGTCGATCCAGGAGGCTGATCGGCGCCAGGCCGACAAGCGGGGGTCTGGGAAGCCGTACCGGGTACGTGAGTTGACCGGTGAGCGTGGCGAGTCCTCGTCTTCGTACCTGATGTCGGATGGCACGACCCAGATGGTGTTGTCGACGTCGCCGGTGCACTATAGATCGTCGGCGAAGGGCAAGTGGCAGCCGATCGAGACCGAGGTCGAGCCCGGGACTGGCGCGACGGCGTTCGTGAACACGACGAATGTGTTCGAGACCCGTTTCGGGGAGTCCCGCGGAGATCTGGCGGAGCTGACCGGCGATGGCTGGTCGGTCAGCCTGGGCGCGACCGGCTTGGATGGCAAGCTGGCACCGAAGGCGAAGGGCTCGCGGGTCACGGTCGCCGACGTGTTCGGCGATGCCGATCTGGACTATTCGGTGGGCGCGGGGGTGTTGAAGGAGGACATCGTTCTCCCCAACGCGAAGGCCGTGCCCGCTGACGGGTTCACGTTCACGCTGGACACCAAGGGCCTGATCGCCAAGCCGCTCGCCGACGGCAAGGGCGCTGGGAAGGCCGAAGGCGGTGCGATCGGGCTGTTCACGAGCGAGAAGGCGAAGCGGCCGCGGTTGGTGCTGCCGGCGCCGTTCATGGTCGACGGCGCCGAGAAGCGGTCGGATGCGGTCTCGCAGGTCCTGGATCGGACCGCTGATGGTGCCACGACGGTGACGATCAACCCCGACGCGGACTGGCTCGGGGCCAAGGACCGACGTTTCCCGGTCCGGGTCGACCCCACGATCGTGTACGCGCCGGATGCCGCCGATGGCAAGGATGCGGCGATCTATTCGGGTGACACTGCTGCGCGCCCGGCGGATCCGACGATCCCGATCGGGGTGGCCAACGGCGGTGTATGGCGAGGGTTGTTCCAGTTCGACACCACGGCGATCCCAGCGGGGTCGACGGTGTACGGGGCGCAGTTGCGGCTGTACATGTCGTCGCCTCACACCAACCAGGGGTCGCCGGTCAAGATGAATGCCTACCCCATCGTGAAGTCGTGGGAGGAGACCACTGCGACGTGGGCCACCATGGGGACCGATGGTCATGACGAGACCCCGCCTAGGGTCTCGGAGCCGTTGCACTACAACTGGTTCACCGTCGATGATGGTGATGCCGGGGCGACGTCGTTCACCGGCCCGTGGAAGGAGATCTCCGACCCCGAGACGTGGGGTAGGAGCTATTCCTCGCCGACGTCGGGCACCACGCCGGACACGTTCGACTGGAACGCGAAGTTGCCGTGGTCAGGCTGGTTCGACGTCGACGCACGGGTGCCCCCGCGGACCGGTCAGGGAAGCCCGACCTACCAGGTCACCGGCGATCAGCTCCCGGCGGTCTCGACGACGGTGAACCAGACCACCGGCGGCTTGTACAAGTCGCTGTCGAAGAGTCAGCACTTCTCTCCGGGCGCGACCGCACAGGTGCGGCTGACGCGCCAGTCCGGGGCCGGTGCGTCGGCCACGACGCCGATGGCGGACGCGATCCGGTGGATGGAGTACGCGACCGCGACCAAGGGCGCGACCCAGTACGACGCCTGGCACAGCTACGGGCTGGGCTCGATGGTCCAGAAGTGGATCGACTCGCCCGCAGAGAACTTCGGGGTCTTGGTCAAGGCCGAGAACGAGGACCGGGCCACCGCACCACTGGGTGGCCCTCAGTACCACTCCTCGGATGCCACCTTCGCCAGCGAGGGCGACACCCGGCCCCAGTTGGTGGTCGTGCTGGGGACACCAGGCCCGACCCAGGATGTCCCGACCACGGTGCATGCGGACGGCCCGGAGCTGTCGTGGTCGCAGGCCAACGACATCACCTACTCCGAGAACGACGATGTCGTGGAGTACCAGATCTTCCGCGGCTGCGTGTCCCTGCCGCAGGCAGCCTGCACGACACCGGTGGGGGAGGACTTCACCACCGAGTACGCCCGTAACGGTGCCCTGAAACTGGTCGGCACCGTGCCAGCGGACACCACCACGTTCCGTGACGACACCGCCGTGGCCTCGACCGCGACCGAGAAGGCGACCTACCGCTACTGGGTGGTCGCACGTTCCGTCGCGGACCTCCGGGCACCATCCGAGGGGAGCGCGGCGGAGGAGGGCCGCGATGGCACGGCCGCGGCGGCCCCGCAGACCGTCGAGATCCCCCGGGAGGGCCGGATCGCCAGGATCTTCACCGCCAGTCGTACCGGCGGCCCGGGCGGTGATGTCGCAGACACGACCCTCTCGGCGGCGAAGCCGACCACGAACCTTCCCAACCCGGACGAGATCACTAAGGGGGACCGGACCTGGGTCCAGGTCGGCAACAACCACTGGAACTACGGCGATGAGCGCGCCGTGTTCGGGTTCGACACCTCCACGATCAAGCGCGGGGTCAAGGTCACCTCTGCCTCCTTCGATCTGTGGAAGTCGAGTGGGCAGGGGACAGCCTCGACCTATGACCTGCACGAGCTGACCCGTGGGTTCATCGAGGACGAGGCGACCTGGGAACGTGCCTCAACCGCTGGCGCGTGGTCGACGCCAGGTGGCGACTACAAGGCCACCGCGGCGGCCTCCGCGTCGCTGAACAACGACCCCGACCGGGTGGCGTTCAACACCACCGGGTTGAAGTCGACCGTCCAGGGCTGGATCGATGGCGCCGCCGGTGCCCCGAACGGGTTGTTGCTGAAGATCCGCGACGAGGGGCCCTCCACGCACCGGGTCTGGTTCCTCAACAGCGAAGGGGCCGAGCCGAGCCTGCGGCCGCGGCTGCGAGTGGAGCACCTGGTGAAGAACGACGACCAGGTCTTCGAGGCCCCCACGATGCCGGAACGGTTCGTGCCAGGCACGATCACCAGGGTGCCGGTCACGGTCACCAACACCACCGACACCACTTGGCCCTCCAGCCTGGAGCTGACCTACCGGTGGACCCTGCCTGACGCCGAGAAGGACGAGACTGACGAGGGCGACCGGCTCGAGGTCGCGCTCGGCCGGGCGCTGGATCCGGGGGAGTCGGTCGAGGTGACGCTGCCCGTCCGCACCCCGATCCAGTCCGACACCGGCAGCAAACGGCTGGCCTACGACCTTTACTTGGACCTGCGCAACACCGCCGATGGCGCGTGGTGGTCGACGGCGCATCAGTACAAGCCGGGCGGCACCGAGAACTCGACGCCAGGGTGCGCGATGGCGACCAACGGGCTGCTGTGCCAGGACCGGTACGTGGAGAACCCGACCTCGAACGTGCTGGGCTTGGAGAAGTTCGGCACCTACGCGGGCGAGGAGAGCGGCGCCGGATCCCAAATCCTCACGAACCTGTCCTCCGGCAACGTGACCTGGTCCTATGAGCCGATCTCGAACCCGTCGATCGGCCCCTCAGCGTTCGTCCGGATCGCCTACAACAGCATGGATGTCTCCGACGCCGGCGCCGGCTGGGGTGTTTCGGTCCAACCCGCCACCCTGCTTCGGCTCGGATCCAGGCTCTCGGTGCCATCGGGCGGATCGACGAACAACCTGATGACGTTCGTCGATGGCGATGGCACCACCCACGTCTACAAGCTCAACGACAACACGAGCACCCCGAACCGACTGGAGTACGACCGGCCTGCCGGCGTTGCGTTGAAACTGCACCGCGACACCGCAGCGGATACCGCACATCAGTGGGTCTTCACCCGTCCCGACGGCACCCGGTTCTTCGTCTCCCAAGAAACCGGGCTGCAGACCAGCGTCGTCGACACCTTCGGCAACGAGCTCACCTTTACCTATAACGCCCAGAACCGGCTCACCAGTGTGACCGACTCTCTGAACCGCACGGTTTTGACCTTGAACTGGGATACCGATGGTCTGACCTCGATCACCGATATCGCCGGGCAGCGGCTCGGGTTCAGCTACAGCGACTCCCACCAGCTCACCGGCCTGTCGGACACCGCTGCGCCGGTCGAAGGCGTCCCTACAGCACCGGTCAAGCGATTCGGGTTCGCCTACTCCGCGACCTCAACCAACGGCAACGCGCTGTTGACCAGCGTCACCGACCCGCGGAACAACACCTCCCAGATCGACTACTACACCTCCACGGAGAACTCTGCCTACGCCAACTGGCCCCAGACCTTCACCGATCGTCGCAGCAAGACCACCGGTTTCACCTACTCCGATCCCGACTCTTCAGAGGGCAAGGACACTGTCGCGGTCGTTACTGACCACAACGCGACTACTGGTAGCCCAGGGAACACGGTCACGACCTACCGCTCCGACGGGTATGGCCGCACCACCCAGATCACCGACTCTCTCCAGCAGACCACCAAGCTCGGCTGGGACCGCGACCACAACGTGATCCGCCTCGAGGAAGCCAACGGCGCGGTCTCGACCTGGGAGTACGACCTTCTCACTGGCTACCCGACAAAGGTCCGGGACGCGGAGGCCGTCAAGAACGGCAGAGCCGCCACTCGCCTGCACTACCAGGAACTCCCCAACGCCCCCGGCGCCCCCACGATCCTGACCGAGAAGATCTCGCCCGCGGGCCGCACCTGGAAGTTCACCCACGACCCTGCCACCGCCGCCTTGAAGACGGTGACCAACCCGCTCCAGCACACCACCAGCTACGCCTACAACCCCGATGGCACCCTCGCCACGGTCACGGACGCGAAGAACCAGGTCACCACCTACAACGCCTATGACGAGTCCGGGATGCCACTCACGGTCACCGACGCACTTGGCAAGGTCTCCCGGTTCACCTACGACAAGCGCGGCAACACCCTGACCGCCACCGACCCGCTGACCAACAAGTCCACGGTCGCCTACGACGGGTTCGGCCGCCCCACCGCCGTCACGACACCAGGCGATGACAGCGGGGAGGGGTCCCCGACCAGCCGCCGCACCACGGCGACCGAGTACGACCTCAACGACAACACCACCACGACCACGGCCCCCAATGGCGCGGTCACCCGCACCACCTACAACGCCGCCGACCTCCCCACCCGGGTCGAACTGCCCGACAACAACACCACCGGTCGGGCCACCGAGGCCAAGTACGACGACCTGGGCCAGGTCATCGAGGAGACCGCCCCCGTCGGTGTGGCCACCACGACCAACCCCGACGACTTCGTCACCCGCTACACCTACGACAAGGTCGGCCAGCAGGTCCGGGTCCAGGTGCCCTTCGCGGACACGGATGGCACCAACAAGACCGCGACGACCCGGTTCTCCTACGACAAGGTGGGCAACCTGGTCGAGACGATCGATCCGGTCAAGAACGCCACCCCGATCGATTCGGACTACACCACCAAGGTCGACTACGACCTCAACCACCGCCCGATCACCGAAACCGACGCCAAGGGGTATGTCACCCGCACCGAGTACGACCCCGACGGCCTGGTCACTGCCACCATCGACCCGCGCGGCATCCGGGTCCGCAGGGTCTACGACACCGCTGGCCAGCTGATCGAGACGCACGTCCCCCACACCCCCTACGGCGCCAGCTCGGCACGTGACCAGGTCACCAAGACCACCTATGACCCGATCGGTCAGGTCATCAAGACCACCAGCCCCACCGGCAGGGTCGCCGAAACTGTCTATGACGCCCTCGGTCGCGTGATCCAGACCAAGGCACCCCACAAGGCGGGCAACGCGACCTACCCGAACCCGGCCTCGACGTTCTACGAGTACGACGACGCAGGCCGCCTGACCAAACAGTCCCTGCCCACCTTCGCCAGCGAGAAACCGACCGCGGCCAATCAGTGGACCAGCTACGAGCACTACCCCTCCGGTGAGATCAAGAAGTCGATCGACCCGTTCCAGCTGACCACCACCTACGCCTACAACGAGCTTGGCCAGCAGATCGAACGCTCTTTCTCCTCGGTGGGCAACGCCGGTGAAGACGGCACCACCCGCACTCAGACCAACACCTACCACCCCGACGGCTCCCTCAAGTCCCGCTCCGAGGGCGGATCGAGGGCGCTGATCCAGAACTACGACAACGCCCACGGCTGGATCACCGACTCCACCGGCACCTGGGGCACCGTATCCGGGGGCACGAACACCTATGGCGCGAACTACCGCACCCACGCCGCTGCCGCCGCCGGCTCGGCGGGCGCGAGCGACACCTTCACCTGGAAGGTCACCCCCGAGGCCACTGACACCTACCAGGTCCGTGCCTCCTGCCCGGTCCGCACCGACACCTCCACCGCCGCCAAGTACACGATCAACCACGCCGGCGGCACCACCACCGCGACCGCCAACCAACGCACCTGCACCGCCGGCCAGAAGTGGGTGTCCCTCGGCTCCTACCAGTTCACCGGCGCCACCACGAAGACCATCGTCCTCAAACCCTCCACCGACGGGGTCGTGGTCGCGGACAACGTCCAGCTCGTCCCCACCGCGCCCGGGCCGTCGAAGGACTACACCTACGCCTACGACCGCAACGGACTCACCACCCGCGTCGACGACAAGACCCCTGGTGCGAAGACCAACGCGTATGAGACCACCTACGACGGCCGCGGCCGCGCTGCGCTCACCCGCGAGCTCGCCGGCACCACCGAACGCCGCTCTACCGCCTACACCTACGACCTCAACTCCAACCTGACCAGCTCGAACGCAACCCGACCCGCCGACCCCGACCAGACCGTCGGCAACATCGCCGCCTCCCGCTACACCGCCTACACCTACGACGTACGCGACATGGTCGCCACCGTTCGCACCGGCGCCACCCCGACCACAGCGACCTCGACCTACTCCTACGAATACGACTCTCGCGGCCTACCCACCTCCCTGACCAAACCCAACGGCAACCGGGTCGGATACTCCTTCTACGAAGACCGACTTCTCCGCACCACCGACGAACGCCGAAACGACGCGGGCGGCAACCAGGTCGTCGCCGCTCACACCGTCGACTACGACGCCGACGGACAGAGAACCTACGACCTGGCCAAGCTCGACCAGCCTGATTCCAGCGGCACCATCGACCAACGTTCCGCCTTCGGCTACACCCCCGGCGGACAGGTTGCCTCGGTCACCAAGACCGGTGCCGACAACGGTGAAAACGAAACCTACAAGTACGACGCCGCCGGCAACGTCATCGACCAGACCATCGGCGCCACCACCACAACCTTCACCTACGACCGCAACCGGCTCAACACGACCACCGTCGGCTCCCTGACCGCGACCAGGCGATACGACGTCTACGGCCGGCTGATCTCCGTCGACCAGTCCAACACCGTGCTCGAGCGCTATACCTACGACGGGTTCGACCGCACCACCCGCGAACAACGCTACGACAGCACCACGGGCGCCTTGCAGCTCACCAAGAGCCAAACCTTCGACCCCTTCGACCGCACCACCACCCAGACCACCGCCATCACCGGCAAACCCACCAAGAATCTGCGGTTCACCTACCTCGGCACCAGCGACCAAATCGCGGTCGAGGAGGAGAAGAACACTCTCGGCGCCTGGGAAGTCGCCAAGACCTACGCCTACGGACCCGCCGGCGAGCAACTCGAGCTCACCAACACGCCCGTCAATGAATCCACGAACGAGACTCAGTACTACGGCACCAACCCCCACGGTGACATCGAGACGATGACCGGCCCAGATGGGACGACCGCCTCGACGTACCGCTACACCGCCTACGGACAACCGGACAAGAAGGGCACCACGGGCGACGACGCCTTCTCCGCCGCCGCCAGCCCAACCGACCGGATGGCCGAGGACACCGAGGCGGTCAACCCCTACCGGTTCTCCGGGAAGCGCATCCATGGCGGCGCCGGGACCTACGACATCGGATTCCGCGACTACAACCCCGGCATCAACCGCTACCTCACCAGAGACTTCTACAACGGAGCCCTCAACGACCTCGCTCTCGGCACCGACCCCTGGAGCACCAACCGATACGCCTACGCAGGCGGCAACCCCATCGGATTGATCGACCTCGACGGACACCGCCCAGTCAGCCCCGACGGCTTCGACGGATCCTTCGAGTCGGTCGACAACCACATCGCGACCGTCGGAGACACCCGAGACTCCAGCATCCCTAAATCCAACACCGTCGAAGAGGTCGAATCGGTCAGCAAGGAAGACTTCGACCACGCGAATGCCGTCAGCAACGCGTACCAGAATGACTCCCGCGACGACACCCTGATGCTTCTCGGCGGGTACATGGTCGACGCCAACGACGTGATCGACACCTACTTCGATCAGCGCCCCGAACTTTGGCGCGACGACGTCGAAACCGTCCTCAAGATCGTCGTCTTCGACCCAGAGGCCTGCGACAAAGCAAGCGCAGGATGCGGCGCGGAGATCGCGATGATGATCCCGATCCTCAAACCCGCCAAGGCCGTCAAACTCGGCATCGAGTCAGCAGACACCGCCCGAGACACTCGAAAGGCCGAGGAGGTGGCTGGCGCCGCCGTAGACGTCGCCAAGCGCCGCGTGAAACTACGGATCGGCACAAAGAAGGCGATCCTGGACGCGCAGCGCGCGCCGGATGGCAAAATTTACGATCCAAACACCGGCGTTGAGATCCCCGAAGGGAAGGGACATTTCGGTCACCGACCAGGATTTGAGTGGTGGCGCACCCAGAGACGTGCGCGGGAGGAAGGCTGGACGCGAAGGCAACTCATCGAGTATGAAAACGACCCCACCCACTACACTTACGAAGATCCGCTATCGAACATCAGCCACAAATACGAGATGCCATGATGGATGACATGAACGATCCACAAGGCAGGACGCCCCTCCATCAAGCGGCGGTAGAGGGCAACGTGTCCCTAGTGCGCTCGTTGATCGAGGCCGGCGCGGATGTTGGCGCAGCGGACAAGATGGGTGCGACGGCGCTCCACTTCGCCTGTCAGCAGGACCATCTGGAGGTCGCTACGGTGCTCCTTGAAGCTGGAGCCCCTGTCGATGTTCGTGATGCGTATGGGAACACGCCGTTGTGGCGAGCGGTGTTTGCGTTTCAGGGGGGCGACCCGGCACTGATCCGAGCTCTCCTCGCGGCCGGATCTGATCCCGATGCTCAAAACGAGTCCGGGCGGTCGCCACGGGACATGGCCCTGACTTTTGATCGGCCGGGCATCCGCGCAGTGTTTGGGTGAGGACACCGGCGCTGGTTGATGCTGCGGGCTAAGTCTCGTAGCACGAGCCGAGCGTCCGTCCGTATAGGGAGTGAGCCTGCAGGCGCTGGGCCGGGAGGTGACCTGGCCGAACCGCCACACCACCCACGAGTGACGGCGCTGCCGGGGTGTCGGAAGGGCTGACTACTCGGCTAGCAGCTCGGACCAGGTGACCGCGGCCGCGATCGTGATCTGGTCTTGGGTCGCGCCGCAGGCCCGCAGTGCGGAGGCGGCGACCATGTGGCGGGTGGCTTCGTCGACGTCGAGACCTTTGCTACGGAGGGCGACCACGATCTCGACCAGGTGCGCGAGCAGGATCCCGTTGACGTCGAGGCCGGAGACCCGGGCGCCAAGACGGGCGTAGGCGTCGACCAGATCGCTGTGGATCGCCTGATACGGCGTGCTCTCCTTTTGCGAGCTCACATCGGGCAGCGATGGCAGGCGCCCAGCATTGTGCGGGGCCTCGGTGAGCGTTGCGGTGTCGATCATCACCAAGGCGTACAGCGCACCCGCTGCACCCTGCTCTTCGGCAATCGCGTCGATCTTGTGGAGCTGATCGAGGGTCGGACGCACGGTTCGTGCCAGCAGCTCCTCGAGGATGCCGGGCTTCCCGGCGAAGTGATAGTAGAGCGAGGCCTGCCTGATCCCGACCGCGTCGGCGATGTCTCTTGTGGAGGTCGCGGCGTAACCACGCTGCGTGAAGAGGCGGGCCGACGCGTCGAGGATCTGGTCGCGAGGTGTCAGCTTGCTGTCGATCTCGGGGATTCGACGCGGGCGACCTGGGCGAGGGCGTCTGGCTGCGGAACTCATCGCGACTCCGTCGGGTGTGGTTGTGAGTTGGAGCCCAGGACGCCGACCACATGGATGGAAACCCTTTCGGCGCCCCGGGCGTATTCCAGCCTGGTCAGCGAGGGGGCCAGGCGGAACGGCCCACTGCCGCCCTTCCGCCGCCCATTCGGTCCTCTTCGTCGCTCGAACCTGGTTCAATGCGGAGGTGGATACGTGGACGGGAGCGGATGCACGGCGGCTGCGCGTGGTCGCGCTGCGCATGAGCCTGCGCGAGTTCGCTGACCATCTCGGCGTCTC
>NZ_JBHVKN010000094.1:0-18677 GCF_042798075.1 Nocardioides sp. NPDC057772 | reverse complement strand
AGGTGAGCGGGGTGTGGTGGAGATATGAAGGACTCGTGATGGGAACGTGATGTGACCGGACGGTAGCTCTCCGCTGTCTCCCGGCTGCCCGCCGGCCGGGGCGCGTACAACATCGTCGGCAGGCTCAGCAGTCCGCACCACGCGATGGCGGTCGTGCTCCCCGGCAGGGAAAGACGCGCGGGCGAACCCCTTGCTTCGCGAATCTCACAGCTGATCGGCCCGTTGTGTGACGAGCTGGAAACAGTTGCTTCCCGTGGAAGGCTCCTGCTGCACGGCCACAGTTTGGGTGCCTATATCGCCCATGCTGCCGTGAAGGAGCTGCAGGGGCGCGGCGTTCAAGTCGACGGGCTTGGGGTCGCCGCGGCGGAAGCCCCGGTTCAACCGCCCGCTCTCGTGAGACACGAGCTCGACGACGAAAGCTTTGCTGCAGCGATCAGCACGTTAGGCGGTACGCCTCCGGAGGTGTTTTCAGAACCCTCGCTGCGGGCGATGTTCCTGCCCCTCCTGCGCGCCGACTTCGCTCTGGCCGAGACCTACGCCCCCGACCTGGAGCCGGTGAGCTGCCCGATCTCTGCCAGCTACGGACTTGAGGACCGGGACGTCGACCCGGAGGGAGTCAAGCGGTGGGGCGAGTTCACAACCGGGCCCTTCGAAGTGACCGGATACCGCGGCGACCACTTCTTCCCCGACCAGCACCTGAACGATCTGTGCGCCAACCTCGACGATCTCGCCGCCGGCGGCCCGCCGCGTGACCGGTCGGCCCGAACCCCCGAGTCAGCTCAGGCCCATCGACTCGAGTAGGCAGCGGACGGTCGGCACGGATCTGACGAGAAGCCTGCTTGTGCTGACCCTGGCCGCGATCTACCCCTGCGCCTGGTGGAGACCGTCCACGACCCGCGCAATGCGGTCGAGATCGCCTCGAAGTCGGGTCCAATCGAGTTCGCCGGCGGCGGCTTCGATCTTCTGCACCCAGGCACAGTGCGCGGCGTGGATGGTGGCGAGCGTGGTCTGGCCCTCTGCGGTAGTAACGAGCAGCGGCGACCGTCGGTGGCGAGGATTCTCTTCGTAGCGAGCCAGGCCCTCCCGGACCAATTCGTCGGCCACACGCTGGACGCTCTGGCGCTGGAGCCCGAGCTTGCGGGCGATGTCCGGCACGGTGGTGCGGTCGCCGGCTGCTTGGAGGACCATCCGACGGGAGTGTGTTTGGCCTGTTGTAGCGGAGATGCGCTCACTGGCGTCACGTAAGAGCCGATTCGCCTGGAAAATGGCGTGTAGGGCTGCGTCGACATCGACATCCGTCACGATGCTCTCCTTTTGACAGGCTCCTGTCAGTTTTCTAACGTGGGCAACGTGACAGCATGCTACCAACTTCTCCTGGGAGCCCTTCCGGGTGGGGGCCCAGGTATGGAGGCACTCGGTCGTCGTCTGAGCGAGACGCGATGGCCGGTGTTGCCGCCCGCCGATGGCCGGGCGCGCGGTGTCACGGCATCGACGGTGGAACGGTTCGTTTCTGAGTGGGAGCGGTGGCTCGCTCAACCACGGCAGCCGGGACTCGGTGACCACGACATCCTCGACATCGACGGCCGGGGCGTGCACGTGGCGAGATTCCCGGGGTCCGGTCACGTACCGATCCTGCTCCTGCATGGCTGGCCGACCTCCTTCCTCGCATTCCATCGGGTGATCGAGCCACTTCGAGCTCTGGCATCGGAGGTTGTGCTGGCATCGCTGCCGGGATTCGGTACGTCCCAGGCAGCACTGGGTGCATGGTCGGTCGCCGACTCAGCGCGGCTATTGGCCGACGCGATGGCGGCATTGGGCCACGACCGGTTCATCGTCCATGGACAGGATTGGGGATCCGTGGTGGCCCGCGCGGTCGGCGCGATCGCGCCTGACCGGGTCATCGGCGTCCATGTCAGCGCGGGTCTGAAGGGCTTCATGGCTGAAGATGCGAGCGACGAGTCAGCCTGGACCCGACTGAGGGAGTTCCTGGCGGGAAGCGGCGGATACCTTCATCTGCAGAGTCGTCGCCCGGACTCGCTGGCCTATGCGCTGTCTGATTCTCCAGTTGGTCTGCTTGTCTGGCAGCTCGACAAATACCAGCTGTGGCAAGGGGACCTCGGCGACGGTTTCGGGCTCGGAACGGACTTCATTCTGGCCAATGCCACGCTGTACTGGCTGACTGGCAGCGCCGGAAGCAGTATGCGGATCTACTCCATGGATTCAGCCGAGGTCGATGCCGTCACCGCAGGCGTGCCGACCGCGGTGAGCGTGTTCGGCAGCGGGGACTTCGCTGGGCGTGAGGTTTCGGCACGCGAGAACAACCTCGTCGCCTGGTACGCGCATGACGGCGGCGGCCACGTCGCCTCCCTTGACTCCGCCACCGAGTTCATCACGGATCTGGACGACTTCATCAACCGCGTAGGAGTGAACGCATGAATGCCAACAACCCCATCGTGCTCATCGGTGGCAGTGGACTCGGGCCCTGGGTGTGGGAGCGCATCACGCCACTGTTGAGAGAGCATGGGTTTCAGTCCGTGACGCCACAACTGCGCACCACGGGCGGTGATGCCACCCCAGCGGAAGCCGTCGACCTGGACGCGTGGGTCGAGGACGTCTGCGAGGTGCTGTCAGGCCTTTCCGAGGTGACCCTGGTTGCCCACTCCTTCGCCGGCTACGTCGCCGCTGCCGTACTGGAACGACAGCCGCACGGTATCCGGCGGGTGATCTTCATCGACGCAATCCTGCCGAAACCCAACAAGTCATGGTTCGAGGTCATGGGGCCCGGTGTGGCCACGTTCATGACGGGTCTGGCGCAGGATGGGGCGATCCCCTGGTTCACGCGAGAGCAGCTGGATCAGCTCTATCCGGGGCACGGCATCAGCGATGCTGACTTCGCGTGGATGCGGCCGCGGCTGACTGGGCAGCCGATCGCTACTTACAGGCAGGCGGCGATCAAGGACCCGATGCGCGCGGAGGCGGCGCGCGTGGCCTATGTGCAGTGCCTGGTCACCAACCCACCGGTCGAGGACCTGTCCACCGAGCAGCTCGGCTGGGAGCGTCGCACGCTGGCCACGGGACACTGGCCGATGGTCACTCATCCGGCGGAGACGGCGCGCGTCATCATGGAGCTGGCTGGTTCTTAGTCTCGGTAGCAGGACCGGGGTGGTGCGGGCTAAGCGTCGGTATGGCCGGGTGCTCCGGTGGAAACCGCAGGGCAACCCTCCTTCGACACGGTGGCCGCGTGGCGATTTCAACTGAGGACCGAGGGCCTGAGGCTCTCAAGCGCGCGTGGGAGAGCGTGGAGAATCGCTGGGACGGAGACCCGCGCTCGCCCATCCTGGAATCTTGGCGAGCTGAGCGACTGGAGCAGGTGCGTGCTCTTGCCGCCCGCGAGTCTGTGTTCTACTCCCGGCGGGCCGAGCAGCTGGGCGATCGGTGGACCGGCGAGTTCACCACGAAGGCAGACCTGGTCGAGGCCGGCCTGGACATCCTGGCCGGATCGGTCGCCGAGGCGGAGGTCTATTACGAGACGACCGGCACCACCGGTCCGCCCACACCGTGCCCCCGCGGGGAGCTGGAGGTGTGGGCGAGCAATCGCACGCTGATCCGTGCGTGGACGTCGATGCTGGCCGAGGACGGGCGCCCAGCCGTGGTGGCGATCATGGGCCCCAGCGAGCTCTACGCCTTCGGCGACGTGTTCGGGGCGGTGGCTCGCGCGCTCGGGGTTCCACAGGTCAAACTGTGGCCGGACTCTCCTCGCGTGGGCTTGTCGAAGGCCTTGCGGATTCTGCGGCAACTCCAGGTGACGCATGTGGTGTGTGCGCCGTCGATGGTGTTGGAGCTTGCCGAGGTCGCTTCGGCGGCGGGACTGAGCCCACGGGACTTCGCCATCAAGAGGTTCTTGGTGCTGGGCGAGCTGTCCACGCCGGAGTTTCGGTCGAACGCGGAGTCGTTCTGGCCCGGGGCACGGGTGTCGCCGGCGATGTACGGATCCCAGGAGGCGCTGTGCGTCGCATCGGGGTGGCCGGACGGGACACTGCGACTCAACGAGCTGAACTACCACTTCGAACTGGTGAATCCGCATGACGGTGCCCCCGCCACGGGCCAGGTGGGCGAGCTGGTGGTGACGTCGCTGATTCCGGGGCTTCGCCCGATGAACCGATTCAGAACCGGTGATCTGGTTGCGCTGGGGACTGCGCCGAACGACGGCTATCCGGGCCGGATGCTCACGGTGCTGGGGCGGGTGGCCGACCAGGTACTGACGGGTGAGGGGCAGCGCGTCTCCGCCTATGATGTCGAGCGCCTGGCGTTGCAGGACCTCCAGGGGTGTTTGGGATACCAGGTTCTCGTCGACGGTTCACACCAGTCGCCCGCGGCGCGACTGCGGCTGCTGATTCCTGACCCGGCGAACCGCACGCCGGAGGTGGGCAGGGCACTGGGCGACCTGCTGGCGATGCCGGTGGCGGTGGAGTTCGCGGACTCGTTGAGCCCGCGTACCAAGACCGGCGCGACGGCGAGCTGGAAGGCTGCGCGCCTCGTCGACTCACGGTCGGCGCAATGACGCGTCAAGACGAGAGGTCCGTATCGTCCCAGCGCGAGGGCGAGCCGCCGTCCGACGTGTGGTTGCTGCACGACCAGACCTCGAGCGCGCCCACCCTGCTTGCACGTGGGGCGAGGCTTCGTGTGTCTGTGTTCGTGGACAGGCTCGAGGTGTTCGATCCCGAGCATCTACTGACCCGCGGCTGGTGGTCCCTGGGCCAACGGTTCAAGACACAGCCGTGGGTGCTGTTCGATGCGGCGTTGGGTCTGCCCGGGATCCGGGAGGTCGCGGAGCAGGCCCCGGTGTTGTTTCACCTCGCCTTCGAGGCCACGCATGCCGATGACTCGATCCCGTACCCACCTGGGGTCACGAACGACACTCTGCTTGCGGAGCTGGTGCTTCCCGAAGCAGTCCACGAGGTCAGCCTGAGTGACGAGGGCCCTGCCCGGCCACACGCGCCATCTCGTGCGTCTGAGGAGGTGGCCACGGCGCCCGGACCAGGCGCTGACCCGTCAGCTGCCTACCGGGCTGCCTTCGAAGCGGTGACCGAACACATCGCCCAAGGCGATGCCTACCAGGTCGTGTTGAGCCACAACGTCCGCGATCAGGGCTCGATGTGCCCTCGGGCCTTGTTCGACGAGCTCACGAGAAGTTCGCAGGTTCCGTACGCGTTCATGTGGCCGTTGAGCGATGGGCGGACGTTGGTGGGTGCAAGTCCGGAGTGCTTCGCCAAGTCCGACGGGGTGGAGCTGCACCTCCACCCGTTGGCCGGCACGGTGCGCCGTACAGGCGTTGAGGAGGTGGATTCGGCGACGCTGACACTGTTCAAGGAGGACGCGAAGGAGCTCGGCGAGCACCTGATGCTGCTCGACCTGTGTCGCGACGACATTGCGAACACGTGTGTGGGTGGGTCTGTCGAGGTGCGCAGCGAGTTCGAGGTGGAAGCGTACGGGAACGTGTTTCATCTCGCCTCGCATGTGGCAGGACGGCTGGACCGCAGCCGTGGTCCCTTCGAAACACTCCGAAGGGTCTTCCCCGCCGGAACGATGACGGGCACGCCGCGGCTCCGGGCGATGGAGATCATCTCCGCCCTCGAACCCGAAGCCCGCGGTGCGTACGCAGGGGTGGTCGGCTACGCCTACTCCGACGGTCGATTCGACTCGGCCATCTGCATCCGAATGGTGGAGGTACTGCCGCAGGGCTACAGCATCAGAGCCGCCGGCGGGGTGCTGTGGGACTCGTCGTTGGTGAAGGAGTGGGACGAAGTGCAGACCAAACTCTCCGGCAGCCGGCAAGCGGTCACGAGGTGCTCATGAAGGTCCTCGTGGTCGACGCCAGAGACAGCTTCGTGCACGTGCTTGCCGACTACGTCGCCAGGCGAGCCGGTGTGGAGGTGGCGGTGGTCCGGCCGGACAAGGTCGGTGTCGAGTCGGCCGTGCGAGAGGCCACCGACCCGCGTACCGACGCTGTGGTCCTTGGGCCTGGGCCCGGACATCCAGCGCAGTCGTGTCACGTGCCAGTGGCGTTGGCGACGATGGAGACCAAGCCTGTGTTGGGGGTGTGCCTGGGGCACCAGGTCCTCGGTCTGCTGGCCGGAGCCTCCATCGAGCCGCTCGACCGGCCGAGGCATGGCCACATCTCGCGTGTGATTCATGATGGGTCGGGGATATTCGCGGGGTTGCCGGCCGAGGCCAGAGTCGCCCGCTACCACTCGCTGGCGGTTGACCCCGCAACCGCCGGCCCGAGCCTTCGGGTGGTGGCTAAGGCCGCCGACGACGGCGTGGTGATGGGTCTCGAGGTCGGCGCGTCTGCCGTTGGTGTCCAGTTCCACCCCGAGAGCCATGGCAGCCACGACGGTCACCGGATCGTGAGCAACTTTCTCGACTCCGTCACGGCATCGGCCCGCCCTGGCTTCACGAGCAGCTTTTCGACACTTCGAGTCACGGAAACGGACGTGCGAACATGAATACTTACCAGACGACATTCCGCGCCGCGGTATGGGACGGGGCCGGCGCCCGCGGTGCGCGTGAGGTCCTCACCAGAGTCGCGACTCGCTATCGGCCCGACGGTGTGGTCGAGATCGACGATGCCGAGGGATCCTGGACCTGCATTCACGACGACGGATATCGGGAGCAGTCCAGGAGTGCCGTGTCCGGCGTCCAAGTGGACGTTGAACTGGTCACCGACGGAGTGGTCCGATCGCCGGCGGCGGCGATGTCGATCGAGCGCACGGGGGATCTCGTCACGTTCACCGGTCGTGGTCCGATGGCTGGGGCAGAGGAAGTGCGTGGCTTCGCCGCTTTGGTGGCTCAGCTGCTGGGAGAGGAAGGGGCCGCGGAGCAGGCTGGCGCCATCGCCCGAGACGAGCTGGCGGTCGGGATGGGGCCCGTTGAACTAGGCCCCGAGTCCGGCGTGTGGACGGCAGTGCTGCGACACGCACTGATGAGCCCGACGAAATGCGCCATCGAGGAAGGCGTGCGTTCGACCAACTATGAGGAGCTCGCGAGGCTGGCAGTCGCGAACGCTCAACTCATCGCCGGCCACGCACGGCCGCGCGAGCCTGTGGCGGTTGGGCTGGGGAGGGGTACGCAGAGCGCGGTGGCCCAGTTGGCTGCGTTCTTGGCCGACTGCCCGGTGGTGCTGATTGATCCAGTCCTCCCGCCGATGCGGGTTGAGGAGCAGCTACGCCAGTCGGGGGCCGTGGCCGTGGTGGGAAGCAACAGTACTGACTCGGTGCGACACAGCGCCGCGGCGGCTGGTTTGAGATTCATCGACGTTGACATGGACATCGGCGACTCGACGATCGACCTGAACGTCGAAATCAAGGTATCGCCCCCGTTGGACCCCGATGCCACCAGTCACATCGCATTCACGTCCGGTTCGACAGGGACACCGAAGGCGGTGGAACTGAGGCACGGGCCGATGGCCAACACCGCAGTGGCGATCGCCGCGGCGTCGGGATTGGCTCCGGACTCACGGGCATCGTGGTTCTGCCCTCCTGGCGTGGGCTTGGTCCAGGTGGACCTGTTCCCCAGCCTGTGGACAGGAGCAACCGTGGTCGTTGCCCCCGACAGCCTGGGCAGCGATCCGCGAACGGCCTGGAAGTGGATCGAGGATCAGGCCATCTCGCACGCGCAGATGCCAACGGCCTTCGCCGAGCAGATGATCAAGCTCGACTCGGGCGTACCGGAGTCCTTCCGCTCGTTGCGAGTGGCGGGTGAACGTCTGGGCGTGTGGCCCACGTTGTCGTGCACGTACCAGGTGCTCAACGTGTACGGGTCCACCGAGGCCAACGTCGTGTCATTGTGCGACGCCACCCGCCTCATGCACGACGTCCCACGTGAACGGCTGTCTGCGGTTCCCATCGGGCGGCCGGTGCGAAATGTGAACATGTATGTGCTGGACTCTGACCTGAACCCGGTTCCTCGCCGCGTGATCGGTGAGCTGTGCGTCTCAGGGAGAAGCCTGTCCCGGGGCTACTTGAACGACGAGGCCCGAGCTGCGACGAAGTTCGTTGCGAATCCGATCGACTCTGACCCCTTCCCGGTGTTGTATCGCAGCGGAGACCTGGCCCGTTTCGGTGCCGACGGCGTGGTGGAGGTTGTTGGTCGCATTGACGATGAGGTCAAGATCGACGGTGTCAGGGTTCTGCCGGCGGAGATCGAGCACGAGCTCTTATCACTGGACGTGATCGCGACCGCCGCGGTCGTCGCTCATGAGCCGAGCAACGGATCCCGCGTTCTGGTGGCCTATATCGATGGTGACAGTGAGATCGATGTCGACGTCGTGCGGACATTCTTGGAAAACCGGCTCCCGGCGCCATCCGTGCCTCGAAGGTACGTTGTTGGAGCAGTACCGACAGGTCGGAACGGAAAGATCGACCGCTTGACGTTGAGCCAGCGACCGCTCGATCGTCCCGAGCTCAGCGCACCGTTCTCGGTTCCGGAGGGCGAGCGGGAGAAGCAGTTCTGCGGGATCTTCGCCGATGTCCTGGGCCTGGCGTCGGTCGGGGCTGACGACGACTTCTTCGAGCTCGGTGGTGGGTCCCTGCAGGCCGCCATGTTGATCGAGCGTGCCGAGTCCGACTTTGGTCTCGAAATGGACTTCCTGACGCTGGTCGACCGGCCAACGCCACGTCGCTTGGCCGCAGCGTCGTGACGAAAGCAAACCTGAGAGCACTAAACGTTCTCGCGTAAAACAGTTACGCGACGCCCAGGCGTAGTGCAGGGTGGGAGTGTGTAGCCGCAGTGGCAACACTTTTCACCGGTGGCGTTCTCGGGGCCATGATCGAGCCGGACGTCTCAGGGGAGCAGATGACAGATCGAAGGTTGGAAGTCAAGATGCTGGGCACATCTGAAGTGTGCGTCCAGGGGGTGCCCGCAGCAGGCTTGCGGGCTGGGAAGACACGAAAGCTCTTTCAGTACCTCGCGATGCGACGAGGGCGAGTGATCCCGAAGAGTCAGTTGGTGGACGTCCTGTGGCCGGAGGGAAGCAACGGGGGAGGCAACGCATCACTGAAGGTCGCCGTTCACGCGTTGCGCAGGGTGCTCCGTGAGTGCGAGAAGCAGGCGGGCGTCCCGGTGGCCGAGGTGCGATACGTAGATTTCGGGTATGAGTTGGTCACGGAGGATGTTTGTGTCGACATCACGGACTTCTCGACGCTCGCGCAGTCCGCGGCGGCAGCGGCTGAAGCCGGGGACGTGGAGCTGGCCAAGGCCACTTACGCTGAAGCCGCAGCTCTTTACCATGGGCCGTTTCTGCCCGATGACGAGTCTGAGTGGGCCCGCGAGGAGCGCATGTGGGCTGAATCGCTGTACGTCAAGGTCCTCAACGGCCTGATCGAGATCGCGGTGTCCGAGGGCAGGGAGTTGGCGGCCATCGACCTGTGTAAGCGAGTCGTCTCATTGGATCCCTACAACGAGGAAATGTACCGCCTCATGATGGAGATGCACGGCAACTGCAGCGAGCTGGGAATGGCGTTGCGCTGGTACAGCGAGTGCGAGGACCGCCTGCGCAATGGCCTAGGGGTAGAACCGAGCGATAAGACACGCGAGTCCTTGGTGCGAGTCCTGGCCCTGTGTGGGGTTGAGTACAGTCCCAACTGGGACCGCCAGTTTCGGCTGGGGGAACGCCTCCCCCAGCGCCGCCGGGCGTCGGGGGGAGAGCCGTTGGCGGGTTGACTGACCTAAGGTTCCGTTTCGAGACCTTGTCATGATCATGGTCAGTCTGACGCGGGATCCAAATGAGGTCGCGGACGGCCTCGGCGTATGGGTGCCACCGCTGGCGCGAGAAAGCCGATGAGCGCATGTCGAGCCCGCCGGCGCATCAGGCGGAAGTCGTAGATACTCGATGAAGGCAGCCTCGATGGTGAGCGTGCGCACTCGGTGTCTATGAGTTGGGTGTAGGCGACCCTGAGGATCCCGTGAGATGCGGGAGTCCCACTCTCACGGGCTTCTTTTTCGATGGGCAAGGGGGGACTTGAACCCCCTGTGCGCGAACCGTCGCGGCTACCGAGACCTTGGGAGCGGTGGATGCCAAGACTCTCGTTCTCAACTCCGGTCACGTCGACGGTTCGGACCCACGCCCGCCCGAATCGATCCTGGACGAGGCGATGCAGCGCCGAACGTCATGATGTGGTTGCTGACTTTGGGGCGGCGAGTTCGGAGAGGCGGGCGGCGAGCTCTTGCATTCTGTCGCTCGCTGCGTGCTGGTAACGCATCGCAGCACCCGGAGTGGAGTGGCCGGCGAGGGCCATGAGCTCCGCGATGGTCGCGCCGGCGACCGCTGCGTTGGTCAGCCCGGTGTGGCGTAGGTCGTGGAAGTGGAGGTCGTCGCGGTTGGCGGCCTGTCGGGCGCGGTACCAGCCGTGGCCCGCGCGCTTGATCTCGCCCTTCTTCGGGCCACGACGGTGATAGACCGTGGCGGCGCCATAGAAGGCGCTCGAGGTCAGATGGGCTCCGGCACTGTCTGGGAAGAGGAGCGCGTTCGTGCTCTTGGCCGCGTGGTCGCGTAGGTGGCCCCTGACGTCGGGGAGTACATGAGGCGGGATCGGTACGTCGCGTACACCTGCATCCGTCTTGGGTGGCCCGACGACGCAGCCGCGACGGCAACCGCACCACTCGGCGTCGTGGGGCAGCTCGTACGGGCTGTCTGGGTCGGTCAGCTCCTTGTTGCTCACCTTGGTGACGCCACGTCGGACTTTGATGACCTTGTTCTTGAGGTCGATGTCCTTGCGCCGCAGCTCGGTGATCTCGCCGAAACGGAGGGTCGTCCACGTTGCGAGAAGTAGCATCAGTCGTCGACGGTCGGGCACGGCCTCGAGCATCACCCCAAGCTCTGCTGGGGTGGCAGGTCGGACCTTGTGGGCGGCCTTGGTGGCTCCGGCGCCGCGGACCTTGGCCGGGTTCGCGGAAGTGATGAGGTTGCGCTCGACCGCTGTCCCCAGGATCGTGCGTAGGAGTGAGTAGGCGTGGGCGCGGTAGGTCGGAGTCGTGACTGCAGTGGTCTCGTACCAGGCGTCGATCATGTCGCTGTCGATCGACGCGAGCGCGACCTCGCCGAAGGTTGGCAGGATGAACCTGTCCAAAAGGTCGAGGTAGCCACTCTTCGTCTTCGCGGCGAGAGGTCGTCCCCTGACCTTTCGAGCCTTCAACCACGTTCCGGCATAGTCACCGAAGGTGAGCTCGGCGGGGACATCAGCGGGTGTCGTCCGACGAAGGCGTGGAGGGGTCCAGTCGTCGGGGGACTGTTCGATCATCCTGCGCTCGGAAGTGAGCCATGTGATCGCCGCGTCCTCGTCCTCGAAGGTCGAGTGTGCGGTGTGGAGACCGCCGTCGGGGCCGGTGTAGCGGGCTTGGATACGGCCGCTGCGCATGGTGGTGAGCTGGCCGAAGCCTCGTTTCTTGGATCGTCGAGCCACGTCGGCCTCCTGCGTTGCATCGGATATGCATCGGATCAGAGGTCGAACCTGGCCAGTTTTGGGTGCTTGTGTCCATGCGCGGATCAACCTATAAGACCAGGTCAGAACGAGTAATCCGCTGTTCAGCAAGTGTACGCCACCGCCGTCAAAGGACTGGTTCGAACCCAGTATCACGCACCACCTCGAAAGGCCGTCCGACCTGCTGAGAAGCAGACCGGACGGCCTTTCTGTCATCCCTGCTCGCGGCTCAACGACCGCGGCGGCAGGAACGGGTGAGGTTGGAGATCGACACGACGTACGCCGCATTCGGCGCAGCGCACGTAGTGGACTCGACCCTCGGACGTCTGGTGGCTGGACTCGGTGACCCAGCCGTGCTCGTGGAGGGCGTCCACGCCCCGGGACTGTTCGGTTGCGCTGTCGGTCATGGTCGCCACTCTGCTGTAATGGTCTTATGCATCTCAACCCTTACGGCGAGTACGCCGTGCTGCTGGCGGCTTCGCTGGCCAACGACTGGCCCGCGGGCCGTGACGGCCTCGAGGCGCGGACCCGGGAGTTCGGGATGACGATGGACTTCGGTGAGTCCCCGGACGACCATCGGCGCACTCGGCTGGTGATCGATGAGTGGCTCCGTGTCGTCGATGCGCCGGAGCCGGCAGAGCGGGCACGGCTGCTCAACGACCTGATGGCGCAGGCGACCGCCTATCCGCGGCTGACCGACCACGACCAGGAAGGGTGGCATCTCCACTTCCGCGACGACACGAACGACTCGCTGCCCGACGTGCTGCGGGCGGTGATCAGTGTGGGCACGGCGCTGCACCTGACGACTCGGGGGATCCATCGCCTGAGCCGGTGCGCCGCGGGGCAGATCGAGGGGGACCCGTGCACCGCGGTGGTCGTGGACGTCACCCGGAACGGACGACAGCGCTACTGCTCGGTCCGTTGTGCCAACCGTGCTGCCGTACGCCGGCACCGCGCGCGACGCTCGACCTCTGCCGAGCGGCCGAGCCAGCGGCTGCGTTAACGCACGAGGTCGGCGCGGGCCTGGACCAGGACTCGGTCGAGGTCGACGTAGATCTCGTCGTGACGCTGTTTGAGGTCCTCGTGGCTCTCGGCGTCGTTGAGGTCGCCGATGGCCCGGCGAATGGCTTCGAACTTCGTGGGGATCTCGCTGCCGGCGCTGAGGACGCTCAGCTGACCGATGGCGGCGCGGACGGCCGATCGGTTGCGGTAAGCCTCCTGTCGGAGGGGCTCTCGCTCGGCGTCGGGGAGGTTCTCGAGCCGGGCCTTGACGCGGCTGTAGGTGACGCGTTCGAACTCGTACAGGCTCGCCGCGCACTCGCCGTACACGCGGATCCTGGCGTCCAGGAGCTGCAGGTCGCGGGTGTTGCGGTGTTGCCAGAACGCGCCCAGCCAGGCGCCGAGAAGGGTGGCGAGGAGACCCATGGCCGCGACGATGACAGTGGTGCTCACAGCGGAGGACCGTATGCCATCCGAGGCCGCTGCCGAGGACGTTCGGCGAGATCGTCATGTCGATGTCAAGCGGCCTCAGGCGTGGCGTAGCGCGGGCGTGCGGCGCCGATCACACTCAAACGCCGTCTACGGGTTAGGTTCTGCGGCGGCGTTTTCCCCGATTTTGGAGTATTGATGTCAGACCTGACCTATCAGCTGCTGGCGTTGGTGGCCTACCTGGTCGCCATGCTCGGCATTGGCGCCTGGGCCTACCGGCGCACTTCTAACCTCGACGACTACATGCTGGGTGGCCGTGACCTCGGCCCGATGGTGAGTGCGTTGAGCGCGGGTGCCTCGGACATGTCCGGGTGGTTGCTCATGGGCCTGCCCGGCGCGATCTACGCGACCGGGTTGATGGAGGGCTGGATCGCCGTCGGTCTGACCGTCGGTGCCTGGCTCAACTGGAAGGTCGTGGCTCCGCGGCTGCGGACGTACACCGAGGTCTCGGGTGACTCGATCACCGTGCCGAGCTTCCTGGAGAACCGGCTGAAGGACAGCTCGCGGCTGCTGCGGATGGCCTCTGGTGCCGTCATCCTGGTGTTCTTCACGTTCTACGTGTCCTCGGGCATGGTCGCCGGCGGCGTCTTCTTCGAGAGCTCGTTCGACACCGACTACCACACCGGCATGCTGGTGGTGGCCGGGGTTGTGGTGGCGTACACGCTCTTCGGCGGCTTCCTCGCGGTCTCCTACACCGACTTCGTGCAGGGTGCGATCATGCTGCTCGCGCTGATCCTGGTCCCCGTCGTCGGCGTCTTCGTGACCGGCGGGCCGACGGAGACCCTCGACAGCATCCGCGCCGTCGACCCGTCGCGCCTGAGCATGCTCGAAGGCGCGACCGCGCTGGGTGTCATCTCGGCGGCGGCGTGGGGCCTGGGCTACTTCGGCCAGCCGCACATCATCGTCCGCTTCATGGCCCTGCGTACGGCGGGGGAGGCCGCCTCCGCGCGGCGCATCGGCATCGGCTGGATGCTGCTGAGCCTCTTCGGGGCCGTCGGCACCGCGCTGGTGGGCATCGCCTACTTCCAGCAGAACCCCGACGCGAAGCTGAACGACCCGGAGGCGGTCTTCATCGTCCTGGGTCAGATCCTGTTCCACCCGCTGGTCGCCGGCATCATGCTGGCCGCCGTGCTCGCGGCGATCATGAGCACGATCTCCTCGCAGCTCCTGGTGACCTCCTCGGCGCTGGTGGAGGACCTCTACAAGGCTGTCTTCAAGAACGACGCCTCCGACCGTCAGCTGGTGCTGTTCGGCCGGCTCGCAGTGCTCGCCATCGCCGTCGTGGCGGCGTTCCTGGCCTGGCCGAAGACCGGCACCGTGCTCGACCTGGTCGCCTACGCCTGGGCGGGCTTCGGCGCCTCCTTCGGCCCGATCATCCTGCTGGCGCTGTGGTGGCGCAAGCTCACCGCGCCCGGCGCGCTGGCCGGTCTGGTCGTCGGTGCGGTCACCGTCGTCGTATGGGGCAACATCGAGGCGCTCAGCTCGCAGATGTACGAGATCGTGCCCGGCTTCGTCCTCAACACCATCGTGGCCGTGGCGGTCAGCATGGTGACCTACAAGGAGAACCCGGACATCGACGCCGAGTTCGACGAGGCGATCCGGCTGCTCGACGCCGAGGGCACGCACGAGGAGACGGCGCGGATCTGACCCGCCGGGCCCGGGATCGCGTGGAAACCACGATCTCGGGCCCGATGGCGTACTGTTGATCATGTTGAAGGGATGGCTCTGTAAGCCGTCCTGGCCGCACACCACGTCGCGGCTTGTATCTCTTGTTCCTGGTTTTCGGTTCGCTGGACATCAGCACAGATGGATGTCTTCAGCGGCCCGGGGCACAGTGCCCCCGGCACGAAACAAAGGAAAAAGATCATGGCTCAGGGCACCGTCAAGTGGTTCAACGCTGACAAGGGCTTCGGCTTCATCGCTCAGGACGGTGGCGGCGAGGACGTGTTCGTTCACTTCTCCGCCATCCAGTCCAACGGCTACAAGTCGCTCGACGAGAACCAGAAGGTCGAGTTCGACGTCACGCAGGGCCCCAAGGGCCCGCAGGCCGAGAACGTCCGCGTCTCCTGATTCACCACGAAGGGCCTCGACCGCTGCTGCGGTCGGGGCCCTTCGTGCGTCCTGGCGGTGAACCGGTCAGTGCAGGCGCGTCTGCCAGTCGTGCGGGACGCGATCGGCGGGTGCGGGCGCGGGCTGCGACTCGGGTCGGCTGGTCGGCTCGGCCAGGGTCGGGCCCTGGAGCGCTTCCTGGTTCTCGAAGTCCCAGAACCACGTCTCGCCGGGCTCGAAGCTCTGCATGTAGCGGTGGCCCGTCTCGCGGAAGTGGCCGGTGGCATGCTGCGCGGGGGAGCTGTCACAGCAGCCCACGTGCCCGCACTCGGCGCACCGTCGAAGGTGGAACCACCATCCGGAATCGCTCGCGAGGCACTCGGCGCATCCGGTGCCGGACGGCGGGACAGCGACGTCGAATCCTGGGGTGCCGGTCATGCCGGTCACGTTACCGGTCGGTCGGCCCTGTCGTCCCGCGTAGTCGGTTGTCCCGCAGGGTCCGTAGGGTGGGAGCCGAGGAGGCTGACGTGGTCGATCGCGATCGAAACGAGCAGGGGCGGGCGCAGCAGGCTCGTCCGCGTGACGCGCTCGGACGCCCGCTGCCCTATGGCGAGGTCGGCGTCGAGCCGATCTCCGAGGAGCCGCTCCCGCCCGAGGAGACCCTGGCGTACGCCCGTGAGCTCCTCGACGCCGGCCGCCCGTTCGCGGCCCACGAGGCGCTCGAGGTGCGATGGAAGTCGTGCCCGGAGGACGAGCGCGAGCTGTGGCAGGGCCTCGCGCAACTGTGCGTCGGCCTGACCCACCACGAGCGAGGCAACGCCGTCGGCGCCTCGCGGCTCATCGAGCGGGCGGCCAAGCGGCTGGAGACGTACGCACGGGATGCACGCCTGACGTACGGGCTCGACCTCGGCGAACTCATCGCGTGTGCTCGGGGCCGGGTGCACGGCGACTGAGCCGCCCGTCTACGGTGTCAGCCGGTTCCTCGGCTCTGGTCGCGTCCAGCGTGCCGAGCAGCCGCAGCGCCTCGGCGCTGGGCGAGCCGGGGTCCGCGTGGTACACGACGAGCTGTTGCCCCGGACTGGAACGGACGTCGAAGGCCTCCATCCGGAGCGTCACCTCGCCGACGTCAGGATGATTGAACCGCTTGGACTCATGGCGCTTGCCGCGCGCATCATGTCGGGACCATAGGCGCGTGAAGTCCGCACTCTGCTCGCTGACGGTGCGTAGGACCTGACGGATGCGTGGGTCGTGTGGGGCGTCGCTGTGGAGGAGGCGGAAACCCGCCACCGTGTTCGCTGCAACTCGCTCCCAGTCGGGGTAGAAGGTCTGTGCCGTGGGATCCAGGAACACTTTGACGAGCAGGTTGGCGCCGTGACGAAAATCGTCGAAGAGGGCGTATGCCAGGCGGTTCCCGGCCAGCACGTCGTAGGCGCGGCCCAGCACGAGGGCAGGGGTGTCCGGCCACAGCTCCAGCAGCTGGAGCAACCGGGGATCGACGCGCTCGGGAAGGATTGCACGGGATGATGCCGGTGCCAGGCCGGCGATCCGATAGAGATGCAACCGGGCCTCATCGTCGAGTTGGAAGACGTCGCTGAGGGCGTCGAGCACCTGGGTCGACGGGTGACGTTCGCGGCCTTGTTCGAGGCGGACGTAGTAGTCCACGCTCATTCCTGCCAGCATCGCGACCTCCTCCCGACGCAGACCCGGGACGCGGCGAACTCCGTGGGTCGGCACCTTCGCGTCGTCGGGGCTCACCAGGGCGCGCCGGCCGCGCAGGTAGTCACCAAGGGGAGTCGAGGCCATGAGTCCGATGCTAAGGCGAACGAGGCGCCGGTGGGTGGGTGCGCTACTCCCAGGTACAGCGCGGCCTTCATAGCAGCCATGGAAGACAGCAACGTTTGCGGCATGACAGAAGCGAATACATCCAAGACATCCAAGACAGTCCTGGTCACCGGTGCCAGCAGCGGGATCGGAGAGGCAACCGCTCGGCGCCTGGCCACCGAGGGCCACCACGTGATTCTGACCGGTCGGCGTTTGGAGCGCCTCGAGACGGTTGCCGCAGAGCTTCGCGACAGCGGGCACAGCGCGGAGGCCCACGGTCTCGATGTCAGTGACCGGGCTGCCGTCGCCGCTCTGGTCGACTCCGTTGTGGTGGACCGCGGACGCCTGGACGTCGTGGTCGGCAACGCCGGGGTGATGCTGCTGTCGCGGCTCGATGCGCTGCTGGTCGATGAGTGGGACAGGATGCTCGACGTCAACGTCAGGGGCCTTCTGCACGGCATCGCTGCCGCCCTTCCACACTTCCAGGCACAGGGCGGCGGCCATGTGGTGACGATCGCGTCCATCGGTGCCCACGAGGTGGTTCCCACCTCGGCGGTCTACTCGGCCACGAAGTACGCGGCTTGGGCCCTCACCGAGGGCCTACGACTCGAATCCGATCCGAGCATCCGAGTCACCACGATCTCGCCCGGAGTCGTGGAGACCGAGCTGGCGGAGCACATCACGGATCCGGTCGCATCGGCTGCGATGAAGGCGTACCGGGCCGCCAGTATCCCCGCAGACGCCGTTGCAGGCGCTGTCAGCTATGCGATCGCCCAGCCGCCCAACGTCGACGTCAACGAGATCGTCATCCGCCCGGCCGGCCAGCGGAGCGCGTGAGGTAATCGGAGCCGTCCGGATCGAGCGTCCACCGACGGCGCTTCCAGGCTGATCGCCTGCCCGAGACCGGGTATGGCCCCATCTGCCTATTGACCGCGAAGGTCGGCGGCGTGCTTTGGTGGACGCATGGGACGCATGGTCGAGGTCGACTATCTGGTGGTGGGAGCCGGCGCCATGGGGATGGCGTTCGCGGACACGGTGATCGAGCACGCCGACGTGCGGGTGGCCCTGGTCGACCGTCGCCACGGCGTCGGCGGACACTGGCTGGAGGCGTACCCGTTCGTACGCCTGCACCAGGCCTCCGCCTTCTACGGCGTCGCCTCGACGCTGCTCGGCGGCGGCCGGCTCCAGCAGCGCGGGCCCGAGGCGGGTCTTCAGGAGCGGGCGACGCAGGCGGAGATCTGTGCCTACTACGCGCGGGTGCTCGACCGGATGGTGGAGTCCGGCAAGGTCGAGTTCTTCCCGAACAGCGAGTACGTCGGCGACAACGCGGTCGTCTCCAACATCTCGGGGGAGCGCGTCGAGATGCCCGGGGCCCGGGTCGTCGACGCCCGCTACCTCGCCCCCAGCATCCCCGCCGAGAAGCCGCCGCCGTTCGGTGTCGCGGACGACGCCCGGGTGCTGCCGGTCAACGAGCTCGCGCGACTCGACGAGGCACCGAGCCAGTACGTCGTCGTCGGCTCCGGCAAGACCGCGACCGACGCGTGCATCTGGCTGCTCTCGCGTGGCGTCGACCCGGACGCGATCTGCTGGGTGCGTCCGCGTGACCCGTGGATGCTCAACCGGGCCGTCGTCCAGCCCGATCCGGCAGTCTTCCTCGGCATGGCCGCCGACACGATGGCGGCCGCGGAGCGGTCGACCTCGCCCGAGGACCTGTTCCTCCGGCTCGAGGACGCCGGCATCATGCTCCGCATCGACCCCTCGGTCATGCCGACCATGGCGAAGGCGCCGACGCTGGCGACGTGGGAGCTCGAGCAGCTGCGTACGCTCGAGAACGTCGTACGC
>NZ_JBHVKN010000093.1:0-18739 GCF_042798075.1 Nocardioides sp. NPDC057772 | reverse complement strand
GCCGGCGCGACCGCCCCCACACACCCCGTCGCCCCGGCGCGCCCGGCCCCCGCGCGCGGGCCCGAGGCGCCGACTCGCCCCGAATATCCGGGACAGATGCGCCGACTCGGCGCGGATTTCTGGGACAGATGCGCCGGGTCGGCGGTCAGTTGACCTTGCGCTCGCGGTCGCCCCAGTAGGGCTCGCGGAGCTTGAACTTCTGCAGCTTTCCGGTGGCCGTGCGGGCCAGGGAGTCGCGGAACTCGACGACCGTGGGAGCCTTGTAGCCGGCGGCTCGCTCCTTGCACCAGGCGATCAGCTCCTCCTGGGTCGCCTCGGTCCCGGGCGCGAGGACGACGAGGGCGAGGATGGTCTCGCCCCACTTCTCGCTCGGGATGCCGATGACGGCTACCTCGGCGACCGCGGGGTGCAGGAAGAGGACGTCCTCGACCTCGGCGCTCGAGACGTTCTCGCCGCCGGTGATGATGACGTCCTTGATGCGGTCTGAGATGGTGAGGTAGCCGTCGTCTCCGAGGCTGCCGCCGTCGCCGGTGTGGAACCAGCCGTCGGCCAGCGCTTTCTCGGTCTCCTCGGGCTTCTCCCAGTAGCCCTCGAGCACCACGTTGGAGCGCGCCAGGACCTCCTTGTCGGGCGAGATGTCGAGGCTCACCCCGATCGCGGGCGCGCCGGCGCGGGTCAGCTTCGCGGCGCGCTCCATCGGGTCGAGGTCGTCCCACTCGGCACGGGTGCGGTTGATGGTCAGCAGCGGCGAGGTCTCGGTGAGGCCGTAGATCTGGATGAACTCCCAGCCGAGCTCCTCCTGGACGCGGACGACTGTCTTCGTGGGCGGCGGAGCGCCGGCCATGATGATCCGCACCCGGTCACGGCCCGGGATCTCGCCCTCGGTCTCCTGCCACTGCGGCAGTGCGTCGAGCACGGCGGCCGCCACCGCGGGGGCGGCGCACATGTAGGTGACCCCGTGGTCGCGTACGCGGCGCAGGATTTCCATCCCGTCGACCTTGCGCAGCACGATGTGCTTGATGCCGAGGCCGGTCGCGGCGAACGGCATCCCCCAGCCGTTGGCGTGGAACATCGGCAGCGTGTGCAGGTAGACGTCACGGTCGGTCAGCCCGGCGTGGAGGCCGAACGTCAGCGCGTTGGTCCAGATGTTGCGGTGGGTGATCTGCACGCCCTTGGGCCGAGCGGTCGTGCCGGAGGTGTAGTTGATCGTCGCGGTCGCGTTCTCGTCCGGCTCCCACGGCTTCGGTTCGACACCCTCCGCGGCGTAGAGGTTGACGTCGTCACCGAGCACGAAGCGGTGCTTGGCGGTGACATCCTTGAGCGCCTCGTCGATCTCCGGGTCGACCCACAGCACCGAGGCGCCCGACTGCTCCACGATGTAGGAGACCTCGTCGGGACGCAACCGGAAGTTGACGGGCACCAAGATGCGTCCGTAGCCGGAGACGCCGTAGAACGCGGTCAGGAGCCGCGCGGAGTTGTGGGAGACGATCGCGACCCGCTCCCCCACCCCGATGCCGAGCTCGTCCAGCTTCGCCGCCATCCGCTTGGCGAGCGCCTTCATCTCGGCGTACGTCACCTCCCCGAGCGAAGCCGCCGGCTGGTCGGGCTCGTCGACGATGCCCACCCGCTCGCCGTAGACGGATGCGGCACGGTCGATGAAGTCGTTGACGCTGAACGGGACGAACACGGGCGTTACCTCCAGGTGCAAGTGGTGACCCGCATCACTGTATCGATGAGAGGTCTCTCATGGACCCCCACTTCGGACAGGTCGTCAGGCACTATCGGAGGGTCATGTCCCGCACCCTGAAACTCGTCCTTCCGCTGGTGGTGCTCGTGGCCGTCGGCGTCTACCTGGCCGGCTCCTTCGCGGGAGCCTCCGAGAACGACCCGCCGCCGCGCGAGCCGGTCGTGCTGCCCTCCCAGTCGGCCTCGCCGTCCTCGCCGAGCACCGGATCGTCGCCGAGCTCGGATCCCTCGGGTGTCCCGGTCGTCACCCCCGGTCCCGTCGACGATGATGATGACGACGATGACCGCGACGACCGCCATGACGACGACTGACCCACGCCACCGAGGGCTGTCCGTACGCGCCCGGATCACCGCTTCCGTCGCTCTCCTGGTCACGCTCGCCTTGGCCGGCGCCGGCCTCATCGTCTACGCCGTCGAGCTCGGCCGGGTCGACGCCGCGACCACGCGCGAGATGGAGCAGGAGCTCGACGAGTTCTCCCGGCTGCGCACCGAGGGCATCGATCCCGAGACCCGGGCGCCGTACGACGTGGAGGGACTGCTGCGGACGTTCCTGAGCCGCAACGTGCCCGACGACGACGAGCTCCTCGTCGCCTGGGTCGACGGCAAGCCGCGCGCACACTTCCCCGAGGACCCGCTGATCTCCACCGCACGGTTCAGCAGAGCCGTCGCCGACGTCGTCGTCGACGGCGGGACGACCTACCTCGACACCGCCGCGGGCGAGGTACGCATCACCAGCCAGCCCGTGCGGCAGGACACCGCCACGGGCACGACCGAGGGCGCCCTCCTGGTGGTCTCCTACCTCGACGAGGACCGTGCCGAGCTGCGCAGCACCATGCGGACCTACACGATCGTCGCGGGTCTCCTCGCCCTGCTCGTGACCTTGGTCGCGGCCTGGCAGTCCGGGCGGCTGCTCGCCCCGCTGACCCGGCTGCGGCAGGCCACCGGCGCGATCAGCGCCACCGACCTCTCCGCCCGCCTGCCCGAGTCGGGCAACGACGACATCTCGGCGCTGACGAGGAACTTCAACGACATGCTGGCCCGCCTGGAGCGGGCGTTCTCCGACCAGCGGCAGTTCCTCGACGACGCCGGTCACGAGCTGCGTACGCCGCTGACGATCATCGGCGGCCACCTCGAGCTCCTCGACGAGTCCGACCCGGCCGAGGTCGAGCAGACCCGGCGGCTGGCGCTCGACGAGGTCGACCGGATGAGCCGGCTGGTCGGCGACCTGATCCTGCTCGCCAAGCACGACCGGCCCGACTTCCTCACCCTCGAGGAGGTCGACGTCGACACGCTCACCGAGGACATCCTCGCCAAGGCCAGCGCGCTCGCCGACCGCGACTGGCATCTCGACGCGGCCACCCCCGGCACCTGGCGCCTGGACCCGCAGCGCGTCACCCAGGCGATGCTGCAGCTGTGCGACAACGCCGTCGGCCACACCGTTCCCGGCGACCGGATCGCGGTGGGCTCGGCGACGGTCGACGGCTCCCTGCGGCTGTGGGTACGCGACACCGGCCCCGGGGTGCCGCCCGAGGACCGCGAGCGGATCTTCGAGAGGTTCGCCCGCGGCTCCGAGACCGGCTCGGGCGACCGCCCGGGGCTCGGCCTCGGCCTGGCCATCGTCTCCGCGATCGCCACCGCCCACGGCGGCACCGTCGGCGTCGAGGACGCGACACCGCCCGGCGCCCGCTTCACGATCACCCTGCCCGCACCCCGCGACCCACACGAAGGAGAGGCATGGCCCGCATCCTAATCGTCGAGGACGAGGACCGCATCGCGGCCTTCCTGGCCAAGGGCCTGAGCGCCGACGGCCATCAGACGACCACCGTCGCCGACGGCCTCGAAGGGCTCGAGGAGGCGCTCAGCGGCGCCTACGACCTGATGGTGCTCGACATCGGCCTCCCGACCATCGACGGCTTCGAGGTGCTCGACCAACTACGCGCCCAGGGCTCCCGGATGCCGGTGGTGGTGCTGACCGCCCGCGACTCGGTCCACGACACCGTCTCGGCACTCGAGGGCGGCGCCGACGACTACCTCGCCAAGCCGTTCCGCTTCGCCGAGCTGCGGGCCCGGATCAACGTACGCCTGCGGCAGCAGGACAACACCGACGCCGAGGTCGGCGAGCTCCGCTCCGGCTCGGTCGCGCTGGACCTGCGTACGCGGCGGCTGCGGGTCGACGGGCGCGAGACCGACCTCTCGGCGCGCGAGTTCGCGCTGGCGGAGGTCCTCCTGCGGCATCCGGGGCAGGTGCTCTCCCGCGCGCAGCTGCTCGACCTGGCCTGGGGCATGGACTTCGACCCCGGTTCCAACGTCGTCGACGTCTACGTCGGCTACCTGCGCAAGAAGCTGGGAACGGCCCGGGTCGAGACCGTCCGCGGTATGGGCTACCGCTTCCAGCCCTGACCCGGGCCTCCCGGCGATCAGCTCAGGGGGATCAGCTGAGCCGCAGGCCGCCCAGCGAGGCCCGCGGAAGCCGCTCCAGCGCGGGCGAGACGGTCTCGGCGATCTCGGCCGGCGCCGGCCGGTCACCGGCCTCCGGGGCCAGGCACGCCTCGATGACCTTGACGATCTCGGGCGGCGTACGTCTGGGGAGGGCGGCGGGGCGGGAGACGAGCTGCGGGTAGCGCTCCGTGCGGTCGGCGGCAGAAGGGTCGCCATGGGGGAACGGCCGTTCGCCGGCGACGGCGTGGAAGAGGGTCGCGCCGAGCGCCCAGACGTCGGAGGCGGGGCCGACCTCGCCACGCTCGCCGGGGAGGCACTGCTCGGGCGCCATGTAGGCATCGGTGCCGATCTCGTGGCGGAGCGCGGCGGCCGCGGCCACCGGCCGGGCGACCGAGAGGTCGATCAGCCGGGCCGGCGAGCCCATGATCAGGTTGCTCGGCTTGATGTCGAGGTGCACCCAGCCGGAGCGGCGCAGGTAGTGCAGGGCCGAGGCGAGGTCGAGCGCCAGCGGAAGGTACTGCTGCTCCGGCAGACGGCCATGGCGGCGGATCAGGGTCGAGAGCCGCGGGCCCTCGACGTGCTCCATCACCACGTACGGCCGCTCGCCGTCGAGGTCCTCACGCAGGCCGCGGACGAGGACGGGGTGCCTCAGGTTCGTCAGCGCGTCGGTCTCGCGCCGCAGCGCGTTGCGGCTGGTGTCGCTCTCGATCAGGTTCGGTCGCAGCACCTTGGCCACGACCGGACCGTAGGTGATCTCGTCGAAGGCGAGGAAGGCCTCGTACGACGAGCCGCCCCCGAGCAGCCGCATCGCGGTCAGCTCGGGGGTGATCGCGTCACCCTGGACCAGGCCCCAGGTGTCGGTCATCGTCGGACTCAGCCCTGGGCCCGGTCGTTGGTGTTGTCGTCGCGCGTGTTGTTCTTGGTGTTGTCATCCTTCGTCTGGTCGTCGCGGGTGACCTTGTCGCGGGTGTTGTCCCGGGTGTTGTCCTTGGTCGCCCGCGTCACGCCGGTGCCGTTGGTCGCGGTGTCGTTGCCGGCGGCGTCACGGGTGACGTCGTCGACGTCGTTGTCGGCGTCGTTGTCATCGTCATCGTCGACGGTGGTCACCTGGGTGTTGGACTTCTCCTCACGCTTGGCATAGCCGTCGTCATCGACAGCGGCAGCGCTCTGGTAGCTGAACACAGCGGCCGCGACCACGCCGACCAGGCCGGTCCCGAGGATCATCGGAAGCTTCTTCATCATTCGTCCCTTCAGGTTCTGCCCCGGGTGTTCCCGGCGCCATGCAAGAACCATCTCCACCCGCGGTGAGGTGACCGTGAGACGACCATGAGAGCTCTCTCATCCGCGAGCCGGTTCGGGTCCGGTGGCCGGTGGTGGTAGGAACGTCCCGTGCAGAACGGGGAGTGGCGCGAGATCGCGCTCAAGGTCGGGGCGCTGCTGCTGGTCGGAGTGCTGATCTCGGTGGCCGGCTACGGCTACTCCCGTTCCCGCTTCCGTGAGCACGCCACCGAGCAGGCGGAGACGGCTGCCAGCAGGTTCGCCCGGACGACGAGCTGGACCACGGTCGAGGCGAAGCCGGAGCTGGTGGCGCAGTGGGCCCGGGCCTGCCCCTCGGTCCAGACCCCGCCGACCGAGAAGACGGCCGACGCGCGCGGCCATCTGGAGAAGGTACGCATCACCTCCACCGACCTCACCGAGACCGGCGCCACGGTGGAGCTGACCCCCGACGGCGGCCAGTCCGTGTTCACCCTGGTGGTGACCCGTTCCGGGGAGGGCAAGGACGAGGAGTGGCGGGTCACCGAGGTGACCTGCGCGGCGGGCTGATCCCGACCGTGTGTCGGCCCCCGTTTGCCAGCCCCCTGAGGTGGGTACCACACCGGTATGGACACCGCTGGATTCACCACTTTGTTGAACCGCCCAGGTCCGTACGCCACCGTGCTGGCCGATGTCAGCCAGGACTCGGAGAACGCGGCTCACGCCAAGGAGCTGCGCGTCCGCGCCGTCTGCGAGGAGCTCTCCGCTCAGGGCGCCCCGCCGGAAGTCGTGGCACAGGTCTCGGAGCGGCTGGGGACGAACCTGCACCAGCCCGCGCCGCTGGCGCACGTCGTCGTCGCGACGCCCGAGGGGATCGCCTACGACGAGGTGGCCGTCGCCGAGGTCCCGAACCAGGTCGCGACCTGGGACGCGCTCCCCGACCTCGGCACCTGGATCGCCGCCCGCGACGCCTCGATGCCGTTCGTGCTGGTCATGGTCGACCACACCGGCGGCGAGATCTCGCTGTGGGACTCGGGCTTGCCGCGGCCGACGAGCACGACGACCGTCGAGGGCGACGAGCTCGAGCATGTGCACAAGGTCCAGGACAACGTCGGCTGGGCGGCGTTCCGTATGCAGCAGACCACCGACAACGTGTGGCGCCACAACGCCGACAAGGTGGCCGAGGAGGTCACCCGGCTGATCCGCGACCACGGCCATGAGCTCGTCCTCGTCGGCGGCGACCCGAACTCGGTCGGCAGGCTGCGCGCTGATCTCGCCGACCTTCCCGTGGAGGTGGTCGAGCTGGCGAGCGGTCAGCGTGCCGCCGACGGCGGCGACCAGGCACGCGACGACGCGATCCGCAGCGCGCTGCTCGACCGTGTCGTGAGCCGCCGCACGGCCCTCGTCCGACGCCTCGAGGAGGCCTGGGGTCGGGGCGACCGCGCGGCCACCGGCGTACGTGACGTCGCCGACGCCTTCGTCACCGGCCGCGTCGACACCCTGCTGATCGACCCGGACGCGCTGGCCGGGCGCACGCTCGACCCGGCGGACCACCCCGGCCTCAGCTTCGGGGAGGCTCCGGTCAACGGCCCGATCGAGGCCGGCGAGGCGCTCATCGCCGCTGCGGTCCTCACCGACGCGGAGGTGTGCGTGCTGCCCGCGAGCGTGCTGGGCGACGCACCCGTGGCCGCGCTGCTGCGGTGGTCTTGAGCCGGAGCCGGAGCCGGAGCCGGGCCCGGCTCAGCGGTGCCAGGCCCTGATCGTGTCCGGCTCGGTGTCGGGAGACTCCGTGGCCGCCCAGACCTTGCGCCACTCGGCGATCTCCTCACCGGCGGGGTCGGGCGTGCTGCGCTCGGCGGCGCGCCGCATCGAGGCGTACCAGTCGGTGGCGTCCTCATCCAGCAGTCTCGCCACCGCGGCCCGGATCCGGGGCGCGAACTCGCGCACCGTCTCGCCCTCGGCCGGGCGGAGCGGCTCCCCGAAACGTACGGTCAGCTGGCGGCGGCCGCCGGACCTGTCCTTCTCGGGCCAGTTCACGCCGCGCGGCATCGCGGCATAGGTGCCGCGGTGGGCGATCGGGACGACCGGGACGCCGTACTCGATGGCCAGGTAGGCGGCGCCCGACCGGAACCGGCCGACGGTGCCGTCCTTGGACCGGGTGCCCTCGGGGAAGACCACCAGCGACCAGCCCTCGGCCAGCACCTCGCCCGGCTGGGTCGACAGCGCTCCGCCACGGCGGTCGATCGGCAGCGTGTTGAAGACCAGCGAGGAGCCCACGGCCCGCCACCAGGTGTCGAAGAAGTAGTCGGCCGCGGCCGCCACCGCGGTCTTGCGCCGCCACTTGTCTGGGAGCGACAGCAGGATCAGAGGCGTGTCCAGGTGGGAGGCGTGGTTGGCCACGAAGATCACCGGGCCGTCGAGCCGGTCGAGCACGTCCAGCCCCTCGACCTGGGTCTTCACCTGGGAGCGGAACACCGCCTCGAGCCCGGCCTGGGCGACCTCCCGGACCGCCCGCGCGGCGGGCTTGCGCGACCACTCGTTGTCGAAGACCGTCGTCTCTGCCTGTGGCACGAACGGCTCCGCCGACCGCGGGACCTGCGCCCGATGACCCCAGCGCCAGCCCCGCTTCATGAGGCGTACGTCGCGGACCGTGTCCTTCCAGAAGCTGCTCATCGACGACACCTCATCGCACGTCCGCCAGCAGGTGCGGAGGGTTGCGCAGATAGGTGATCGACGGCGCCGGCCCCACGGTCGAGCTCGCCATCTCCAGGGCGTCGCGCAAGGTGGTCGCCGACCGGAAGCCCATCCGGGCCGCGGCCTTGGGGTTCCCGCCGACCCAGATGACGTCACCGAGGTGGTCGAGCGCGTGCGCGATCCAGTACCACATGTAGAACGGGTGGACGCCGTGGTAGGCGTTGGAGGTGCGGTAGAGATGGACGTACCAGGGGTCGGTCGCGAACTGCTCCTCGAACTTCGGTCCGATCAAGGCGGGATCGGTCGTGTCGGCCAGCACCTCCTCGTAGAAGTCGACGTAGGAGGGGTGGGTGAGCGTGTTGAAGCCCTCGTCGAGCGGGTGGTAGAGGATCGCGACGCCACCCTCTCGCACGACGGGCTGGCGCAGGTAGGAGTTGAAGTAGTAGCCCAGGCCCATGCAGGCGGCCAGGATCGGGTTCATGGTCGAGTTGACGTTGTAGGGGCCGAGGTAGGGCACCCCCATCACCATCACGTCGGACTGCCCCTCGACCTTGACCCGCTGCTGCTGGTGGACGCGCTGCACGGTCAGCTCGTGGACCGGCTCGACGGCGCCGGCGGTGATCCCGGTCAGCCCGTAGTTGGAGCGCAGGTCGTGGAACATCTTGTGACGCATCTTCTGCGGCGCCACGGCCAGCCCTCGGCGCAGACCGAGCACGGTGGCCTGGTCGCGCAGCGACCACTCCCACTCGCGCTTGAGCAGGGTGTCGTAGGGCTTCCCGAAGACCTCGTTGTCGAGCGTCGTCTCGATCTGGAACACCTTGACGTGCTCGCCGATCAGCCGGCCCATCCGCCACGCCGAGGAGTGCATCTCGGAGTGCTTGTGGTCCATGAAGGAGCGCGAGTGAACCATCGTCTTGGCGTTGTGGTGGTGCTTGATCGACTTGTAGGAGGCCAGCCCGATGCCGACCGACTTGTGGCCGCCGTCCATCGCGACGAGGTTGACGTTGACGTAGACGAGCAGGTCGGAGGTGGCCGCCCGCTTGTTGATCTCGACGTCCTCGCCCTTCTCGGTGACGCCCATGTGCTCGAGGTTGGAGCGGTCCTCGGCGTCGTGGTTGTAGAGCTTTCCGGAGGGTGCGAAGGAGCGGAAGACGCGCTCGCCGACGATGTGTTTCATCTCGGCGTCGGTCATCCGGCGGTGGAGGGCGAGCGCCGCGATGATCTCCACGTCATCGACGCCCTTCTCGGCCGCGATCGTGAGCACCTGCTCGATGATCCGGCCGCGGATGTCGGGCGCCTTCATCGTGGGCAGCGGCAGGGAGAGGTCGTCGAAGGCGATCGTCAGCCGCATCCCCGGGAACATCAGCTCGCGCAGCGGCTCGGAGTCGACCGGGCTCTCCAGGGCCTCCCGGATCGCCTCGTCCACGTCCGGCACCGTCGGCAGCGACTCGGGCGGATAGACCACCCGGGTGCCCTGCGGGAACTCTTCCAGCCGAAACCCGAGCCCCTCGTGGACGAGCAGGGGCGGCGTACGGTCGTCGACCTCCAGAACGAATCCTGGGCGTGTCATCGATGACTCTCCTTCTGTGACGGCTGTGTTCAACTGGTCCGGCGAGGGTCGAACGCCACCTTGACGGTGCCGAGCCGACCGGCTGAGTGGGCATGGTCGAGGGCCTCGCGCCAGCGGTGGAGCGGGTAGGGCGCAACGGTCTTGGCGAGGCGGCACATGGCGTCGTGGCCGACCAGGTCGAGGGCGGTGGCGAAGTCGCCCGAGCCCCGCGAGGAGGCGTACGTCCCGACAACCTCGAGCTCCCGGAACCAGGCCGCGGACAGATCGGCGGAGGCCGGCATCCCGGAGAGCACCACGCGGCCGCCGGCGCGGGTGGCGTGCAGGCAGGTCTGCAGCGACTCCTTGGAGCCGACCGCGTCGACGGTCACGTCGACGCCGCCGAGCAGGTAGGGGGAGGAGAGCATCTCGGGTTCGAGCATGAAAGCGCTGGTCGCGCGGCGGATTCGCCGCAGCGTCTCGCCCGGTGCGACCACCTCGGTGGCGCCGAACTCGAGCGCCAGCTCACGCTGGTGGGCGTGCTTGGCCACGACCAGGATCTCACCGGCGTCGGTGAGCTCGCGCAGGGCCAGCGTGGCCAGCAGCCCGACCGACCCGGCACCCGAGACGAGCACTCGGTCGCCGGGCTTGATCGCGGCCCTTCGCGCCGTGTGGACCGCACAGGCGACCGGCTCGGCGAGCAGCGCCTGCTCGTCGGAGTAGCCCTCCGGCACCACGTGGAGCTGGGAGCGGTGCACCGAGAGCTGCTGGGACCAGCCGCCGCCGGTGTCGTGGCAGAACCCGGTCTGCAGACCGGAGGAGATGTCGCCGACGGTGATCCGGGAGCACCGGTTGGTCTCGCCGCGCACGCACGCCTCGCACGCCTCCAGCCCGCGCGCGGCACAGGTCAGGACCGGGTCGACGACCACGCGCGTGCCGGCCGCCAGGTCGCCGCACGGGTCGAGCAGCTCGCCGACGATCTCGTGGCCGGGCACGAACGGCAGGCTCACCAGCGGCTGGAAGTAGAGGGACGTCTTCCCCGACAGCATCCCCAGATCGGAACCGCAGATCCCGGCCAGCGACACCTTCAGCCTCGCCCACCCGTCGTGGTCGACCTTCGGCGGGTCGAGCGTCACCATCCGCAGCGGCGCCGCCGCCCCGGTCAGCAGCAGCGGCAGCCGCCCGCCGGCGACCTTCCCCAGCGCCGTCTTGGCGACGCTGCGGTACATCTCGAGCGCGAGCATTCAGGCCTCCCGACCGTGGTGTGGGATACCCGGTCGACCGGGTATCCCTGGACTTGACGGGCACTGAAACACCCCACAAGCCCATGAAGTGCCTGTCATGTTCACCTCCTGCCCACCGGGTCGAGCGTCCGGCTCGCGTGGCCCGGCGACTCCCAGTCGACGATCGTCCAGTGCGACTTCTTGGCGTGCCGGAACAGAGGTACGTCAGGCCGGACCGCCACCGGGTGGCCGACCGCCGCCAGCAGCGGGAGGTCGGAGTGGGAGTCGGCGTAGGCGAAGCAGTCGGCCGGCGAGATGCCCTCGCGGCGGGACCACTCGCGCACGAACGCCCCGCGCGACTCCCCGACCAGCGGCGAGGCGGCCAGGTGGCCGGTGCAGTAGCCGCGGTCGTCGACGGCCAGGTCGGCGGCCTCGATGTGGTCGAACAGCGGCAGCAACGGCCGGGTCAGCGGCCGGATCGCGCCGGTGACGAGCACCGTCACGTGCCCCGCGGCACGGTGCTCCCGGATCCGCCGGACCGCGTCCGGGGCCAGCCGCCCGAGGATGTGCGTGGTCAGGTGCTGATCGACGATCTCGTCGAGCTCGGAGAGCCGCGCGCCGGCGTACTCCTTGTAGACCGTACGCAGCAGCGAGCTGCGCTCGGCACGGTCCGCCCACACGTACTTGGGCACCTTGCCGGCCATCCGGGCGATCTCCGCGGCCTTCTTCGTGCCCGACAGCTCGCCGAGGCGCAGCCACAGGTAGGTCTCGATGACGTTGGACGACATCAGGGTGCCGTCGAGGTCGAAGAAGGCCGCGACCCGCTTCTCGTCGGTGGGCGAGGCGGCCGAGATCCGCGGCATCCGGCCGGGAACCGGCTTCTTCCGCAGCTTGCGGAGCTCGTCGAGCTCGCGGACCGGCTTGGTCACCGACGGCACGTGGATGTCGTGGAGATACTCGTGCCAGTCGATCACGCCGGTGTCGAAGGCGAAGGTCTCCTGGTCGGCCGGCGACAGCGACCGGTAGAGCGCGAGGGTGTTGGCGTCGACGAAGCGGAGGTCGGCCTGGGCGTACTCCTTGTAGAGGTCGAGGTAGCGCCGCAGGAACTTCAGCCGCCGGCCCTGCCGGTCGAGGTCGCGGGCCCAGCCGCGGGTGCGGTCGCTGCGCGGGGCCAGCCCGAGGAGGGTGTCGGCGATCTTGTGCACCTTCTCCCCGGTCGTCATCATCCGCTCGACCGAGGCCCCGCCCGGGAAGGTCCACTCCGGCAGCCGCGCGGCGCCGCGGTCGCCCGCCGCGAACGGCTCCTTCTCGAAGTAGGCGCGCACGTTCTCGTAGAGCATCCCGAAGGTCACCGGGTTGCGGTCGCCGGAAGCGAGGTGGAAGTAGGCCGGCTCACCGTGCTCGGGCGGGTGGGCCAGGCAGGCGACGATGGAGGCGACCACGTGGTCGACCGGCACGATGTCGATGGCCGTGTCCGCGGCGGCCGGGAAGAGCGGCAGCTCACCGCGCCCGTAGGCCAGGATCAGCGGCTCGGCCATCTTGAAGCCCTCGATCCAGCCGGGATGCGGACGGGAGAGTGCCGACTCGATGATCGCCGGGCGGTAGATCGTGGCCCGGTGCCCGGCGGCGGCGTGGGCCTCCACGACCCGCTCCCCCAGCGCCTTGGTGAAGGTGTAGCAGTCGGTCCAGCCCAGCGAGCGCGCCCGCTCGGTGCCGAGACGTACGAGCTCCTCCTTCACCCACTTCTTGCGCGCCTCCTCGGCGGCAGCGGCGGCGGTCATCAGGCCGGCACGACCGTGCTCGCGCTCGGCCTGCTTGCGCAGCCTGGAGATCACCTCGACGCTGCGCGAACGCTCCTCGACCGCGGCACGCTGCGCCAGCCCCCAGGCGAGCTCGGCGTCCACGTCGACGGCGTGGTCCACGGGGCCCTCGGGGATGTGTCCCCTCCGCCGCCCGGACACATACGCGGTCGAGACGTGCAGATAGTGGATGTCGCGCCCGGTCTCCTCGACCCGCTTGAGCAGCTCGCGCACACCGACGACGTTGGTGACGAAGCCTTCGTCGACCGGCGGGTCGAACGAGACGTCGCCCGCCGAGTGCACCACGGCATCCAGATCGTCCGGCAGCGCGGGCGGGTCGGAGAGATCGCCCTCGACGACATTCACCTGCGCGTCCGCGACCGCCTCGAAGATCGGCTTGGCCAGCAGCTTCGCAATCCGCGCCGCCCCCGGGGTCGAGCCCTTCGGACGCACGAGGACGCTGAGGCGTACGTCCGGCACCTCGGTCAGCAGCAGGTGCAGTAGCGCCTCCCCGACGAACCCGGTCACGCCCGTGAGCAGGACGTGTTGTCCCGCGAGCCGTTCTCTGATCTCAGAGGTCACCCGGGTGATTCTGCCCAATCCAGCAAAGTCCGCACGTCAATTCTGTTCAAATCGGGCACCCAACCTTTCGCCGGGCTCGTTACGTGTAAGCCATCGGACGACCGATCTGGAGACCGATGTGCTGACTGACCTGCTCGAAGACCTCGCCCACGAGGCACCCACCGGCGGTGCCCCGCCCGGGCAGCTGTGGCGGCGTGGCCGTCGGATCGCGCGTACGCGGCGTGTCGGCACCATCGCCATCGCTGCATTCGCCTGTCTGGTGCTGATCGCGCTGGGTTCGGTGACCTGGCAGCAGCGCGCCGTCGAGCCGCCCGCCGCGGAAACCGAGACGAAGACGCACGTCCCGGCACGGATCTACCGACCGAGCCCCTATCTTCCGGGGACCGACGATAAGGGTCCGCCAGGGGTCCTGATCGCGACGATCAAAACCGAGCGCAAGGGCTGGGCCGATCGTGGGTGCGGGCTGGTCGGAGTTTCGGCTGCCACCGGCGACTATCGGTTCCTCGACCTACTCGACGCGCATCCGGAGCACCTCGGTGACGCCGCGCTGTCGCCCGACGGCCGGCACGTGGCGTACTGGATCACCGGCTCGGTTCCCGATCCGCTCCCGGAACGTCCGAAAGTGCCGAGCAGCACCGCATTATCCGACTACCCACCGATCGTCGGTTATGCCGTCTACGACACCGTCGCCGGCAAGGCCGAGCGACTGGTGCAGTCGACGCAGCATGGCCTCGACGGCCGGGCCTTGGTCTGGTTCGACCCCACTCATCTCGGCGTCGAGATCGGGCAGATGCAGGACTGCTGCTCCTCAAACGACTCGCAGAGCCTTGTCTTCGACCTGACCTCACGTCGCCCGACCAGCATCGACGTCATGCTCACCAACGCGAGCACCAACGCTGTCGGAAGCCTCGTCGCGGGGAGTGACAACTCGGTCGTCGTCGAAGCCGACGGCTCCACGACGCCCGCCCACATCCCGCAGACCGCTGGGCGGATCAACGGAAGCCAGTTCGTCGCCCTCTCCCCGGATGCGAAGCGCACCGCAGCGATCTACGGAAACGGGGTACCAGGGCCGGTCTACGTCAAGGCATCGACACCATCGCAAACGGCGAGCGGATCCCTGGCACGTACGTGGGGGGGTTCTGCTGGTTGGACGAGACCCATCTCGCGGCCTTGCAGCGTCACGGAGAAGGGCCCCGGGTCGACTGACAGCGATCTGTTCGAGGAGTTCGTCGCCGGCCGCCGCCCGGCCCTGCTGCGTACGGCGTTCCTCCTCACCGGTCATGCCGAGGACGCCGAGGACCTCGTCCAGACGACGCTCATCAAGGTGGTGCCGAGATGGGCCAGGATCAAGGACAACCCGGAGGCGTACGTCCGCAAGGTGCTCGCGCGTGAAGCAATCACCCGGTGGCGCACCCGTCGCTGGCGCGAGACCCTGGTCGAGCACCTGCCCGATCGGGAGGCGACCGGGCCGGACCCGACCTCTGGCATCGCCCTTCGGGATGCGCTGCTGCGGCTCCCGCCTCCACAGCGTACGGTCATCGTCCTGCGCTACTACGACGACCTCACCGAGCGCGAGACCGCGGCCACACTCGGCGTCTCGATCGGCACCGTCAAGTCTCAGAGCAGCGACGCGCTCACGCGGCTCCGGGTCCTGATCCCCGATCTCGCCTCGTCCGACAGGTCCTCGGTTGCGGGCTTGCGAGGGTGACCTGCGAAACTGACGGGACCCCACAGACCCCGAGGAGACGTACGTGTCGAGGAAGCTGCTCAGCGTCGCAGCCGTCCTCTCCGCGACCGCTCTCGCAGGCTGCGGCTCCGGCGAGCCGACCACCAGCAGCCCTGGTCCCAGCCCCTCCACCTCCTCCCCGGTCGAGGCCTCCGGGCCGTGTCTCTTCGAGCCTGCCCAGGTCGCCAGCGCCATTCCTGGGTCGTGGTCGCACACCGCCGACGAGGACGTGTGCACCTACACCAGCGATCGGGGCGCGATCTTCGTGACCACCTTGGTCGACACGTCGGTCTCGGCCGGGCTCTCCGCCAGCCGGGAGGACTGCATCCCCTCTCCTCCGCCTGTTGAGGTCGGATCCCGGGCGTTCGTGTGTATCGAGTCGCACGACGATGGGGATCTCGTGGTCGGGAACGTTGCTGTCGGGAGTCGGTTGTGGTCGCTCGTCATCGTTCCTGACGAGGGGGTACATGACGCTGAGCTCGGGGCTATGGGGCGGCTTGTCGAGACGGTGGCCGACTCCTGAACCGCTGGTCGAGACCGACACGGTTCTCTTCTCCGGGAGGGCTCGGTTTGGCGGCTGTGTTTCGGTTCAGGGTTCGCCGCCGACCCGGTCTTTGAGTGTTTCTCGATTGCGAGCGATGCAACCAGGCGAAAGAAGCGCTCGGGTGGCAGGCCAGACCAGGACCCGACGGCAGCATGATCACCATCACACCCACCGGCCATGTCTACACGAGCCCACCACCCGAGACCTGGCGACCAGACCCACCACCACTGTCCCGAGCAGAGTTCGCACTGCGCGACGTACTCCTCGATCACACCCTCGCCGCCTGACACTCCAGGCTCGCAGAACTTTCTTCGGATCGGTGCTTGACCTTGACGCTACGTCAGGCCTGCACGCTTCTTCCACAGCCCCAAACCGAGGGCCTGAAACCACCGAAGAAGGAGCACACCATGAACAACATCCTCACCCGCCTCATCGGCGACAAGAAGGACTGGAAGCGCATGGAGGCCCGTGCCGCCGAGCTGCCGGCCGACTACCGCACCGTCTACGGCGAGACGAAGAGCTACATGTGGCGCTTCACCGCCAGCGCCGGCATGGACATCGTCGACATCCTCCGCGACATCCTCGACCTGTTCGAAACAGAAGCCGCCACCGGCCGCAGCGTCATCGACGTCACCGGACCCGACCTGGCCGCCTTCTGCGACGCCCGGTTGCCCGAACAGCACGACACCTACCGCGCCAAGCTCCGGAACGACCTCAACGAGGTCGCCCAGAAGCTGTCGTGAGTCAGGGCAGGTCGAGGAAGGCGTACTGGGCGACCTTGTGCGGGAGCTGGACGACCGGGCCCCGCTTGAAGCCGTAGTCGTCGAGTCGGGCGAGAGAGGCCTCGTTGGTGGCGTCCGGCTCGACGACGATGCGGCGGGCGCCGGCCTTGACGATGATCTCTTCGATGAAGAAGTCCATGACGCGCTCGGTCTTGCCCTTGCGGGTCGGGGTGTCGGCGAGGAAGAGGTGCGCGCCGATATCGCCGGGACGGCGCTCGTAGAAGGTGCCGAGCTCGTCGACCTCGGGGTCCCAGGTCTGGAACAGGGCAACGGGCTCGCCGTCGATCTCGACGATGTACGCCGCTAGGTGCGGTTGCTCCTGCAGCCAGGTGTAGATCTCCTCGATCTCCTCGCGCGGCTTCTCGACCATGCCCCAGAACTTGGCCCGGTCGTCGTGCAACCAGTCGCACAGCAGGTCGATGTCGGCCGACGGCTCCAGGTCGCGGATCGTCAGGGCCGGGTCTGTCAGGGGCATGGTGTCTCCTCGGTGAGCAGGGACCAGTCGGTGACGACGCGTACGGCGCCTCCGTCGGCCCAGGCGTGGTGCTGGTCGGTGTGGTGGGGACTGTGGGGGTCACCGCTGACACCCAGCGGTACGACCCATCGGCTGTGGTCGCGGTCGTCGAGGTCCCAGGCGTAGCGGGCGACCGACCCGCGAACGGTCACGGTGGTGCCCGGGATCCAGGCGTTGCAGCGGACCGTGTCGGTGTCGCCGGGCAGCGGGGTGGCGGGCGCCGTCCGGGTGTGCGGGAGCTCGAACTGCTCCAGCGCGTGCAGCGGCCAGAAGCGGTGGCTCTCCGGCCATGGCGTCGGCTCGCGGCCGGCCACGGCCTTCGCTGCCTCGGCCACCAGCTCGCGCAGGTCCAAGCCGAACGGCTTCTCGGCGGCCAGGATGACGTGCAGCGCGCCGGCCACCCGGGCCGGCAGGCTGAACCAGGGCTGGTAGAGCGGCCCGTGCTCCGACGGCTCCCGCAGCGGCGCGAGCACCGGTGCCGCGCAGATCCGGTCGACGACCTCGGCGCGCAGCGCGGCGTACCAGGACGCGCCCGGCGATCCGTCCATCGTGCCGTCCCACTCGTCCAGGGCCTGCGGCCACAGGTCGGCGGGGACCAGTGCCAGCAGCGGCCCGCCGGCCATCTGGGTGGTGTCGGCGAGCACCTCCACCGCGTCCTTCGCGTCGAGCGGACCTGCGTCGGAGAGAAGCTCGCTGATCCGGTGCGCGCGGAAGGGCGGCGCGAAGCCCGACGCGAGGACGTCGAACTCCGGCATGCACCGGTCGTTGGCGGTCACCACGGCGCCGTCAGCAGAGCCCGTACGCCGCGGGAGCGGGTCGACCCAGCCGGTCCACTCCCCCGCGTGGTCACGAGTGGGCACCCGGCCGCCGACCGTGTGGACGACGTCGCCGGCCTCGTCGGCGATCACCCAGTTGTTGACCGGCTCGACCCAGCGCTCCACCGCCGCCTCCACGTCGGCGACCGAGCGTGCCCGCAGCAGCGGCAGCAGCGCCGCGAAGCCGAGGTCACCGAGCTCGTGGCCGGGCGTACGCAGCGCCTGACCCCAGCCCTCCTCCGGATCGTCGAGGACCACCGGCCCGCGCTCGGTCTCGAGGATCTCGACCGGGACCGGCTCGTGTCCGCGGACGAGCACCGTCTCCACGCTCCGCCGCACCACGTCGCCACCCGGGCGCAGGTCGACACGGTAGAGATCCTGGTAGTCGCCCATCGCGTTGGTGATGCCCCACGCGACCTGGCCGGCGTGCGCGAAGTGCTGGACGCCGGGGACGCCGGGAAAGGTCATCCCGACCACGTCGAAGGCGTCGTCGGGGTCGGTGCAGGCCAGCCGCACCTGGAGGTAGACGTTGGGTGCCTCGAAGACCCGGTGCGGGTCACCGGCCACCAGCGGCAGCCCCGAGCGGGTGGGGCCGCCACCGACGGCGTACGCGTTGGAGCCGCCGGAGAGTCCCCCGGTCAACCCTTCCGTGCGGAACAGCTCGGCCTCGGCCCCGAGCACCCGCGCGGCACGGGCGCCGAAGAGCTTCGAGGGGAACGAGCCGAAGAGGATCTGCTGGACCCAGAAGACCGCGATCGGCGTCCACGGCTGCCAGGTCCCAGGCGCCGGACCGAGCCCGTCCGGGCCGTCCAGCTCGACGCAGGAGGTCTCGGCGAGGCCGGCGCGGACCCCGTCGACGAACGCTGCCAGGAACTCCTGCGTCTCCTCGTCGAGCCCCGCATAAGCAGAACGCGCGACCGCCGCGATCCGGGCGCGGCGGGCGAAGGTGTCCCACTCCAGCCCGGCCGGGCCGAGCAGCTCGGCGGTGCGGCCCTCACCGCGCAGCCGCTCGATCTCGAGCTGCCAGGCGCGGTCCCGCGCGGTGGCCCGGCCCTGGAGCCGGGCCACCTCGGTC